>NZ_AMFQ01000117.1:0-29666 GCF_000335555.1 Acinetobacter sp. WC-743
ACCTGAAGAACCAGTTTCAGCAAGTGGCCAACCTGAACCATGCATCACCAAACCTGGTTTATGTTTTGCAGGGTCGATTTCCCAAAGCTCTTTAATCCCGATACCGTAGTGTTGCGGATCGGCATCTTGATCTAAGTTGTATTTTGCAATTAAACGTTTACCGAGATGTCCACGGCAACCTTCTGCAAAAATCGTATATTTGGCGTGAAGTTCATAACCAGGCGTGAAGTTATGCGTCGGTTCACCATCTTTACCAACGCCCATATCACCAGTTTGAATCCCTTTTACAGAACCATCTTCATGATAAAGAATTTCTGAAGCAGCAAAGCCCGGGAAAATAGAAACTTCTAATTCCTCAGCCTTTTGACCCAACCAACGAACAACATTACCCAATGAAATGACATAGTTGCCATCGTTGTGCATGGTTTTAGGAACCATCCAATGCGGTGCTTCTTGAGACTTTTCAGCAGACATGAGGAAGTAAGTCTTGTCCTCAGTCACAGGCACATTTAAAGGTGCGCCTTGTTCTTTCCAGTCAGGGAAAAGTTCATTGATTGCACGAGGTTCAAGTACAGCACCAGAAAGGATATGCGCACCAACTTCAGAGCCTTTTTCAACCACACAGACAGAAAGGTCTGAAAGGTTGTTTTCAATAGCCAATTGACGAATTTTAATCGCAGCAGAAAGACCCGCAGGACCTGCACCTACGATCACGACGTCAAACTCCATCGATTCGCGTTGTATATTATTCATAAAAGAAATTCCATTTCGCTTAGCGGTATTTTAAATTATTTTAATAAAAATATCAAATGAAAGAGCTCGACAAAAAACTCAATTTTATAAATAAATCCAAAAAGATACCAACAAAAAGCCAGCAAAATTAAGCTGGCTTCACGGTCGTTAAATTTTAAAATTTAGGATTTTTGTGGATCATATAATTTTTCTTTGATAAACAGCGCAGGAATAACACCACAAATTAAATACGCAGCTCCCATAACCACAAAACCCAAACCAATAGAACCACCAGATGCCAAGAATCCGATCGTTGCAGGCGCAAGTGCAGCACCAAGTCGACCCACATTATAAGCACCACCAATTGCTGTACCACGAATCGCTGTAGGGAAACTTTCAGTCATATATGTTGCATTTACACCATATGGAATACCATATAAGAATCCAAAAGCAACCAATAAATATAAGATATTGCTGGGTGAATTGTAAAAAACAATCAAAGGAAGAAAAATTGCGGTACCAATTGCGCCAAATGCATAGGTAAAACGGCGCCCCAATTTGTCAGCCATCATCCCTGCAAGGACTTTACCAAGAATCATGGCAGTATAAGTACCGACCATATATGCGGTCATTTCCTTGAACTTCATTCCTAATTCACTTTCTAAATAGGATGGCATCCAGTTATTGACCCCATAATAACCAAACTGCAAGAAACCTGCTGTTAATGCCCATAAAATAAACATATTACGATTACGCTTATCTTTAAAAATCAATTGGAAAGCAGAGGTTTTTTCAACATTCTGAGTAACGACTGGCTGTTTAAGGCGAGACTCTTGCCATGCTAAAGGTTCTGGCACAAGTACGTGCATCAAAATCGCAATCAATACAGGGACAATGGCAACGTAAAACAACATGCGCCAACCATGATCTGGGATAATCCAACCAGCAAGCAAAGTTGCAACGATATAACCGACTGTCCAACCTGCCTGTAATGTACCTAAGACAGTTGTACGGTAACGCGTCGGTACATATTCAGCCATTAAAGTATTACAGGCAATATAAAGTGAACCCAAACCCAGTGAAGCAAAAAAGCGCAGTAAGCCAAACTCTAGGAAACTTTGGGTAAAGCCTAATCCGCATGTCAGGAGTGAAAAAGTTAGGATCGAAAGTACTACAATACGCACTCGACCATATTTATCACATGCCCATCCTCCAAATATTCCCCCTACAGCCATACCCGCCAACGTAAAACTACCGAGCATTCCTGCTTGAACTGAGCTTAAGCCAAAATCTGCTTTAATACTGTTTAAGCTATAAGACAGCAGCATGAGATCAGCGCCATCGACCAACAAAGCCAAGAATGCAAAAATAAATGCAATTTTCCAAGTGTGGGGTTGTATTGGGGAGATAGAGGTGGTGTAGTTTGTAGCCATAATCCATTACCTACATTTGATATATGACACTTTAATTCGTTTTAAAGTGCCGAAGAATTAATTAAGACACAGCACGAATCATGTTTCGGGCAATAATCATTTGCTGAATCTGAGTTGTTCCTTCATAAAGACGGAATAAACGCACATCTCGATAAAAACGTTCAATCGCATATTCGCTGATATAACCTGAACCCCCGTGAATCTGTACACATCGATCTGCGACACGACCACACATTTCAGTCGCAAACATTTTGGCGCATGAAGCTTCTGAACTGACATTTTGTCCAGCATCACGTTGTCTAGCTGCATCTATGACCATACATTTGGCAGCATAAATTTCAGCTTTAGAGTCAGCAAGCATGGCTTGAATCAATTGAAATTCTGCAATCGCTTGACCAAACTGTTTACGTTCAATCGCAAACTTGAGCGCATCATCCAACATACGGATAGCGGCACCTACACTAATTGCAGCAATATGTAAGCGCCCTTTATCTAGAACTTTCATTGCTGTTTTAAAGCCGACGCCTTCGACACCACCGATCAGTGCAGAGGCAGGAATCCGACAGTTTTCAAAAATGACATCACAGGTGTGCGCACCTTTTTGTCCCATTTTTTGATCCTGTTTACCCAAAGAGATTCCTGCTGTTGTGCTATCCACAATAAACGCTGAGATTCCACCAGAACCTTTTATCTCAGGGTTAGTACGCGCCATGACTGTGAATACACCTGCATGTGGTGCGTTGGTTATAAAGCGTTTAGTACCATTTAAGATATAGAAATCACCATCCTTAATGGCAGTCGTCTTGAGCGAAGCTGCATCTGAACCAGCATCTGGTTCTGTGAGACAAAATGAGCTGATTAGCTCTCCACGTGCTAGACGAGGTAAGAAAAATGATTTTTGTGTTTCGGTCCCATCAATGATTAAACCGCTTGAACCGATGCCGTTATTGGTACCGATCAAGGAACGAAAAGCAGGGGAAGTACGACCAAGTTCAAATGCAATCGTCACTTCCTCTTCCATAGTCAGTCCAAGACCATCATATTGCTCAGGAATCGTGAGACCAAATAAACCTAAAGTTCGCATTTGTTCAATAATTTTTTGAGGAATCTGATCTGTTTCTGCGACTTCATTCTCATGAGGAATCAATACACCATCTACAAACTGTCGAATCATATCTACCAGTTGGTTAAGTGTTTCCTGATCTCGAATCATAGTCTTGTCCTTTATACAACTTACTTAAAACATCAATCTAATGCGGGCACAACCCTGCATTTCGTTTCGATATTAATCAATGGAATTGCATAAAACAATATATTTTGAAAATTAATTTCGCAATGCGATATATTGTATTTTGTTTAAAATATTATAATTATTTGATTTTATTGATCTATGTTTATTTAAAAACACATTATTATCAACTAGGAAAAATATTTTGATTGATTTTTGCATACTTGCATGTATATTAAAAATACATATCGCTATGCGAAACTTATACTGGATAAGTTTTTCTGTAGGAAATTAAACAAATCGAACGTGGAATAGACATGGGCGCTTTAAATGGAATTCGTGTACTTGATTTAAGTCGAGTACTGGCTGGACCGTGGTGTGGACAGATTCTTGCTGATCTAGGTGCAGAAGTTATTAAGGTTGAAAGACCAAAGTTGGGTGATGATACCCGTTCTTGGGGACCACCTTGGATGAAAGATGATGCAGGGCAGGACACACGTGAAGCTGCTTATTATCAGTCGACCAATCGAAATAAGCTTTCTGTTGCGATTGATATTGCAAATCCAGAAGGGCAAGCGCTTATCAAAGCACTCATCCAAGATACGGATGTGGTTATTGAAAACTATAAAACAGGCTCTTTAAAAAAGTATGGCTTAGATTATGCCACTTTATCTGAAATCAACCCAAGACTGGTCTATTGCTCAATCACTGGTTTTGGACAAAATGGACCAAGAGCAGAAGAACCGGGTTATGATTTTATCATCCAAGGTATGGGCGGTCTGATGTCCATCACAGGTGAAAAGGATGATTTACCCGGCGGTGGTCCTCAAAAAGTGGGGGTAGCGTTTTCTGATTTATCCACTGGATTATATTCAACCATTGCCATACAGGCAGCCTTACTCAACCGTCATGTAACAGGTTTAGGTCAATATATAGATATGGCTTTACTTGATGTGCAAATCGCTACGATGGCAAACCAAGGAATGAACTATCTTTCCTCAGGAAAAATTCCTGAGCGTTATGGCAATGCACATGCCAATATTGTGCCTTACCAGTTATTTAAAGCTTCAGATCGAGAATTCATTATTGCTTGTGGTAATGACAGCCAATTCATTCAACTATGTAACAGTATTGGTTTAGCTGATTTACCCAACGATCCTCGCTTTAGCCGTAATGCGAGTCGAATCAAACATCGTGAGGAAGTGATTGATATTTTATCCAAGCATTTTTTAACCAAGACTGCTGATGAATGGGTAAATGCAATTTATGCAGCCAAAGTGCCTGTTGGGGTGATTAATAATCTCGAACAAGCTTTTAATGAACCTCAAGTGATTGCACGAGAAATGTTGGTAGAAATGCCACATCCACTTCGTGAAAAAATGACAGTCGTTGGTTCTCCCATCAAACTTTCTCGGACACCTGTAGAGTATCGAAATGCACCACCTTTATTGGGAGAGCATACACAAACAATCTTAGGTCGTATTATTTCAGATGAGAAATTTGCAGAATTAAAAGCTCAAGGTGTGATTGGTTAAGAGTTTTAATCCATTGATGTGAAAGGGCTATGATGATTAAGTTTCGCAATCATCAGAAAAATTAGACTTTTCACATCCACCTTTATGCATTATTTATTTTAAAGTGTATTTATAGAAAAAATAGATTATAATTTTCGCAGTGCGAAACAAATAGATGAAGTGTTATAACCATGACTGATGCCTTTGATGCAGAACAAACAGAAAAATTATTAGCGCCTTTGCGCCATGAGCTATTGCATCCTATAGAAGATATGCAGGATGAAAATGATCGTCAATTTATCACTGCCTTAGGACGTGGTTTAGAGTTATTGCGTTGTTTTACGCCAAAACATCAACATTTAGGTAATCAAGAACTCTCACAAATGACAGGTTTACCTAAACCGACAATTACTCGCTTAACCCATACTTTGTCACGCTTGGGCTATATCAAACAAGTGCCAAATTCGAGTAAATTCCAACTCTCTGTTGGTGTTTTGGCATTCGGATATTCAATGCTTTCCAATGTGTCCATCCGTAATATTGCACATCCTTATATGAAAAATTTAGCGGATTACGCAGGTGCTGCTGTTGCAATGGCGACACGTGATCGTTTGAATATGATTTATTTGGATGTGGTTCAAGGGAAAGGCAATATGACCATGCGACGTCAAGTTGGAACCTATTTGCCAATTCATTTAAGCTCGATGGGGCGTGCGTGTCTTGCAGCGATGCCTGAAGATGAAAGAGAATTTTTGCTGGATGCAATCCGTCGTAAACATAAAGAAGACTGGATTAAAATCAATCGTGATTTAGACAAAGCATTTAAAGATTATCAAGATTTTGGTTATTGCTTTTCCATTGGGGAGTGGCATAAAGATGTCAACTCTGTAGCTGTCCCTTTGATTCATGAACAACATGGCTTATTGGTATTTAACTGTGGTGGTCCAAGCTTTATAATGAATCGTGAAAAACTGGAAGAAGATATTGCGCCACGTTTATTACATATGGTGAATAATATTCGTACTGAGATTAGTTAAATACAGCGTATATAGCTGATTTATTGATCCAGACAAATTTAAAAAAACCAGCATAAATTATGCTGGTTTTTTTGCATCTGAAATACAACAATATAAACATAAAATGGCGAATACCAAGCCTAAGCTACACACACCTATCCAGCCAAAATGTTTCCAAGCATAACTGCCTGTCGTCGTGCCTAATGCACCACCTGCAAAATATCCCGTCATATAGATTGCATTAAAACGTGATCGTAACTCTTGGTTGAGTTTAAACACAATGCTTTGATTGGTGACATGAACAGCAGAAAGTGAGGCATAAAGGATGAGGAGGGCAAAAATATAAAAGATGAAATGAAAATCCAATAATAAAAATAATAACCAACTGAGGATTAGCCCGAAACCACAAGTGATTGATATTTTATGAATGTAGCCTTGATCAATAAATTTACCTGAGAAATTCGCCACAAATGTGCCTAAAATACCAACAAAACCAAATAATCCAATCGTGAAATCACTCAAAAAATATGGTGCTGGAGCCAGCAATAGTGACATTGTGGTAAAGGTCAAACTGACACAGGCAAAAGTTAATCCACCAATATAGGTTCTTATTCTTAGTCGACGATTCTGAAAAAAGATCTTTGGCAAGGAATGAATGGTTTTTAAATAGTTTTCAGATTGGGTTGGAGGGAATCGACCAATATTGCGATTTAAAATAATCGCGATAATTAGTAGTAAAAATCCACTGATCAAATAGATCACATGCCATCCAAAAAGTGTAGAGATCAGTCCAGAAATTGAACGTGCCAATAACACGCCCATCATCAAACCACTGAGTAAAAATCCAACAACACGCCCGCTTTGCTGAACAGGAACCAGACTCGCTGCAAGCGGTAACAATAGTTGGGCTGAACTCGAGAATAGCCCTGTAATGATTGTGCCAAACATCAACAGATAAATATTGTGAGAAAAGCCGCTAATAATCAGTCCGAATGCAGCAAGCAACATAAAGATAAAAAGCAGCTTACGCTTTTCAAGAATATCACCTAAAGGCATCAAAAACAGTAAGCCACAAGCGTAAGTAATTTGTGCCAAAGTTGGCACCCAAGCCGTTGTGGTATCCGATAAATTTAAACTCACACTCATTGAGTGAATCAGTGGTTGGCTAAAGTAATTCCCGCCCGTACAGATGCCTGCTGCAATTGCCATTAAAATAATGGTCGGGGTATAGAGTGTGTTTTTCATCATGCCTTTTGTTTGCTAGCATGAAATTGAATCATTTATTCATATGATCTCTGAACTTCTTTCAAATCAGCTGATCAGTGTGTTTCATTCAATGCATCTTGAATGTTATGCACCATATGAATTAAATGAGGTCCAATTTCACCTTCAAGTTTTTCCGGATTTAAATGAAAACTAGGTGCGCCACAGTTAAAGACATAAAGACCATGTTGAGAACTCACTAAAGGCACAGCAACAGAATTGACTTCTTTATGCCATTCACCTAAAGAAAGACAATATCCATAATCTTGGTAATCTCGAAAAGCACGTTCAAGAGAGCGTTTAATTGCAGGCCAGTTTTCAGGATTTTTTTGTTTCAGCGCATCGAGTAAGAAATTACGTTCACGTTCAGGTGTTGCCGCTAAACATGCTCTTCCCATAGAACTGCTGTGGAGGGGCAAGGTTGAACCAATCGGACGGCGCATATTTAACGCTGTTTCAATTTGTACTACATCAATATAAACCATGTTTAAGCGATCACGTGTCGCCATTGCAACAGATGCTTGAACATATTGACTCAATTCTTCCATATAGCGATGCGCAATATTACGAATCGAAATATTGGACAAGGCAGCATAACCCAAAGACAAGACACCAATGTCTAAAGTGTATTTAGTTGAGTTGGGCAGTTGTTTTAAATAACCTAAAGACACAAGCGTGTTGGTAATCCGTGCAATTGTCGGTTTGGGTAAACCGGTCATTTTTGCCAACTCTTGGTTACCCAACACTTGATGGTTAGCCGAAAAACAACGTAACAGCTCTAAGCCGCGTGCCAAAGATGCAATAAATTGTGGGTTATTTTCACGATGAATATGAGAAATAGGATCTAGACGTATCTCATCAAAATTTATAGTTTGTTCAGGTTCTGAATTCTGAGACATTCGATACTCAAATATAATAAACAACAGTTTATCCATTATATTTCGCTATGCAAAATAAATCCATTCATCACTGCGCTGTTGTGATGAATGGATAATCGTTAATGCTTAAGCAACGTTTTCAATCACCATTGCTAAGCCTTGTCCCACTCCAATACATAGACTCACCACCGCATATTTTTTATTACGGCGAATCAGTTCTCGTGACACTGTAAGTGCGAGACGTGCACCAGAAGCACCCAAAGGATGACCAATCGCAATTGCACCGCCATTTGGGTTCACACGTGGGTCATTAAAATCAATATCTAAACCTTTTAAGCAAGATAAGACTTGAGAAGCGAATGCTTCATTGATTTCAATAATATCCATATCATCTAAACGAAGACCTGCACGTGCTACAGCTTTTTTGATGGCTTCGATTGGACCAGCCCCCATAATACGTGGCTCAATGCCTGCCGCTGCCGCGGATAAAATTTTAGCCATTGGCTTTAAGCCATATTTTTGACCTGCGAGTTCTGAACCTATAAGAAGTGCTGCTGCACCATCATTGATACCAGAGGCATTACCCGCTGTGACCACACCACCTTCAAATAGCGGTTTTAATTTGCTTAAAGCTTCTAGTGTAGAACTCGGACGTGGGTGTTCATCCTCTGTGACCAATTTTGGAGGTAATTTTTTTCCTTGAAAAACTTCGATGGGAGTAATTTCGTCATTGAAAAAGCCATCTTGCTTGGCTTGTTGATATTTTGCCTGTGATTGAGCAGCAAATAGGTCTGCCTGTTCTCGAGTAATGCCAAATTCAACTGCAACATTATCGCCCGTTTCAGGCATAGAATGTCCGCCATATTGTGCAATCAGCTTTTTATTGGGGAACCGTGAACCAATGGTGGTGTCGTAGATATTTACATCACGACTATAAGCACTTTCAGCTTTCGCCATCACAAAAGGCGCACGAGACATACTTTCTACACCTCCAGCAATATATAAGTCACCTTCACCACAGGTAATCGCACGTGCTGAATCAATGACAGCACCTAAACCACTGGCACATAAGCGGTTGACTGTTTGTCCAGCAACCGTTACAGGTAAACCTGCAAGCAATAGGGCATTCCGGGCAACATTGCGGCTGTCTTCACCACCTTGATTGGTATCTCCTAAAATGACATCTTCTATGTCTGCACCAGGCACACCTGTTTTTTCTAGAAGTTTTTGCATAACCATCGCAACAAGATCATCGGGACGCACTGATGCAAGTTCGCCTGCATGTCGACCAATTGGGCTACGTAGACCGTCATAAATATAAGCATTTAACATAGAGAATTTCCTTTTCAATAATCAGAATTAAAAGTAAGTGGTAAGTTTAATGCGACACGACGCTGTAGCCATGGGCTAGGACGATAACGTGGGTCATAGGTTAAGGCAGATATACGATTGAGGATCAGTAAGATTTTATCGCTCCCGATCTGATCCCCCCATTCAATTGGACCAAATGGATACCCGAGCCCTAAACGAACAGCAGCATTAATATCATCAACTGATGCAATATTTTGCTGGGCAATATCACAACCCAGATTGATCACCAGAGCTAAAACACGTTGTGCAACAAAACCAATACTTTCATTGATCATACTGACCATTGCGCCATCTAAGTTAAAGATGGAATGGGCAGCTTGACGGTACTCAGATGTTGTTCGTAACGATGGCATCAGTGTTCGATGTTTTTCGATACCATATAGCAGGTCGATTGCCACTGTATGCTCAGGGTTTAAGTGAAGCCGTTTGATTGTTTGTGTGGTATCTTCACCATAACAAGCCACTAGACATAAACTTTCCGTCTGTGGATGTTCGCCCATATCCAAAGAAATATTGTGCTGGATGAGATAATCCTCGATGAGTTGTTTATCCTCAGCAAAGTCTGCTGCAATCCATACGCTCGGATACTTTGTTAAAGCTTCGACATACTGTGCTGGTTTTTCACCACTTTTGCTACCTGTTGCATACCCATAAAAACCTTGTTTGACTTTTCGCCCAAGTTGTTTAGCTTCGAGCATTTGTTTGGTTAAAGGATTGGGTTTATAGCGTGCTTCTTCGTAATATTGATGGTAAATCGATTCCATTACTGGATGTGATACATCAAGCCCAGTTAAATCCATGAGCTCGAAGGGACCCATTCTGAAACCCACACCATCTCGTAAAATGCGGTCAATTTCACTAATATCTGAGACATTTTCATTTAAAATTTTTAATGCTTCTGTTCCATATGCTCGCCCAGCATGGTTAATGATAAATCCCGGAGTATCTTTGGCAATTACAGGGCGATGACCAAATGCATGAGACAACTGGCAAAGTGCTTCAATGATCTGTTGATCTGTTTTTAACCCTTGGATAACTTCGACAACTTTCATCAGTGGAACAGGATTAAAGAAATGAAAGCCGACAACACGTTCAGGCAGTTTACAGTTTGCAGCAATTGCCGTGATAGACAGCGATGAGGTATTTGAAGCTAATATGGTGGTATCTGAAACGATTTGTTCAAGTTGCTGCATCAAACCTTGCTTAATGTCTAGACGTTCAACGATCGCTTCTACAATAAGATCGCAAGATTTTAAGTCTTCAAGTTGTTGCGCAACAATTAAATGTTGGTTGGCACTTTCAGCTTGTTCAACAGTGATTTTATTTTTTTCGACTAATTTTTGAAATGTTGCTGCAAGCTTTTCTTTAGCCTGTAGCGCAGCGCCATCTTTTGTGTCATATAAATATGTTGTATGACCTGATTGTGCTGCGATCTGAGCAATACCACTGCCCATAATGCCCACACCGATTACAGCCAAGCTTTTAATATCATAAGTCATGTGATCATCCTGATAACTGATCTATATTCAAAAATAAAACGCGTAAAATTTGAGTTTTTAACTCAGACATTGCTTATCACCATCTATAGGTAAAATTTGTCCTGAAATCGAACGACCACTTTCTGATGCTAAAAATAGGCATAAGTCAGCAATGTGTTTAGGATTGACAAAATATTTGAGTGATTGGTTCTTGAGTGCATTTTGAGTGACAGCATCTAAGGTGCTATTGGTCAGATCCGCACGTGCTTGCAGCACGCGTTGTACACGCTCACCATCTACAGCACCAGGAAGTATGGCATTTACCCGAATATTGTCTGGACCAAGTTCCATTGACAATGTCTTGGTAAAGCCAATCAGCCCCCATTTTGATGTTGAATAGGCTAACCGATAGGGATAGCCTAAACGTCCAGCGATGGAAGACATATTGATAATGACACCAGATTCAGAACATTTTAAAAGTGGGATAGCAAGTTGGGTAAGCAGAAAAGTACTGGTTAAATTTAGGTTCAATACAGTATTCCAATCATTAAAACTCAGTTCTTCTGCTGCTACAGTTGGACCCGAAATCCCAGTATTGTTAACCAATATGTCGATATGTCCCAGTTTTTCTGTCGCATCATTGAACATGTTTTTGATTTGATCATGTTTCGATAGATCACACTGATAAATATGAAGGCTAGGATACGCTTGCTGAAATTGAGTTAAGCTGTCTACATTCATATCACAAACATAGACATCATCTTGTTGATTTAAAAATGCTTCTGCAATATGACGCCCAACTCCAGCACCGCCCGCGCTAATCAATACTTTTCTTGCCATTTTTATTCCACGTTGTTGATCGGTGAAGGTTATTTGCCTTGGTATGATGGTTTACGCTTTTCAATAAAAGCTTGAATACCTTCATTTTTATCTTCAGTCGAAAACAGTAATTGGAATGACTTGCGCTCTAAGCTTAGCCCCACATTTAAAGGAACATCTTCGCTCATCAATGCAACTTCTTTAATTTGTTGCAGGGCAATTGGTGGCATTTTTGCGAGACTTTGAGCCATTTGAATCGCAGTGGGAATGGTTTGATCATCTTCAGTCACTTGAGAAACCAATCCAATAATATAAGCTTCTTCCGCCTTTACCATTGCACCCGTCATAATCATTCGCATCGCATGAAACTTACCTACAGCACGGAATAAGCGTTGTGTACCACCAGCGCCTGGCATCAAACCCACCTTAATTTCGGGTTGCCCGAAAATTGCACCTTTGCCGGCAATAATGATGTCGCTATGCATTGCCAGTTCACAACCACCACCTAATGCATAGCCATTTACTGCAGCAATCACAGGTTTAGGGCATTGGGCAATGGCATTCCAATAACGCTCTGTATGTCGCAAAAGCATTTCTGTCGATGTTGCCGTTGCCATTTCTTTTAAGTCAGCACCCGCTGCAAACACCGCATCACCGCCTGTTAATACAATGGCATGGATCTGATCGTCGAAGCTTAATTCAGTAAATACTTGAGCCAGTTGTTTACGTACTTCAGTGTTCAGCGCATTTTTAGCTTCTGGACGATTGATCTTAACGATTGCTATATTTTGAAAACCATAATCAACTTCGATGAAATTGTTCCTTGTGATTTCACTCATTTATGAATTCCTTGTTTCGCATATCAAAACTATATTTCTTTAATAATGCTTATTTTGAAATTTATTTCAAGCATTATTTGTCTCTGTAAAAATTTAAGTGGCTGATTATTTATCTAAGTAATTGATAATTAATGATGGCTATTTTTAAAATTTCGTTAAACGAAATTAATTTTCAAAAAAGCTTGAATTTTTCATTTTTAATCTCTTATTATGAAACACATTCATATTTAATCTCTTATTATGAAACACATTCATATTTAATCTCTTATTATGAAACACATTCATATTTAATCTCTTATTATGAAACACATTCATAGTCAATAAGATTAAAAATCTAGCCCCAATGCAGGACATCGTTGTTGGGCAGTACACAGAAAATAGATACAAGAAGGGAGATCATAGATGATTCGTGATGAAGGGATGTTGCAGCAATTACTGACGACAATTGGTGATTTTGTAAAAAATGAATTGATTCCACGTGAACATGAAGTGGCTGAACAAGACAAAATACCAGAAGATATTGTGCAACAAATGCGTGAGCTTGGTTTATTTGGACTCACCATTCCAGAGCAATATGGTGGTTTAGGGATTACCATGGAAGAAGAAGTTAATGTTGCATTTGCACTTGGACAAACCTCTCCAGCTTTTCGCTCACTCATTGGCACCAATAATGGCATTGGTTCAAGTGCCATTTTAATCGATGGTACAGAAGAGCAAAAACAAAAATACCTTCCTCGCTACGCCAGTGGAGAAATTATTGGTTCATTTTGTTTGACCGAACCTGAAGCAGGTTCAGATGCAGCCTCTTTAAAAACCAGTGCAGTTAAAGAGGGTGATTTTTATATTCTCAATGGCACAAAACGCTTTATTACCAATGCTCCTCATGCTTCAACTTTTACAGTTATGGCGCGGACAAACCCCGAAATCAAAGGTGCAAATGGTATTTCTGCTTTTTTAGTCGAAGCCAATACCCCGGGGATAAGTTTAGGAAAAATTGATCAAAAGATGGGACAAAAAGGTTCTCATACTTGTGATGTGATTTTTGAAAATTGTCGGGTTCCTGCATCTGCTTTAATCGGTGGAGTGGAAGGTATAGGCTTTAAAACTGCAATGAAAGTCCTAGACAAAGGGCGCTTACATATTGGTGCTTATAGTGTGGGCATCGCTGAACGGATGTTAAATGATGCATTGCACTATGCCATTGAGCGTAAACAATTTGGTCAACCCATTGCCAACTTTCAATTGATTCAAGCCATGCTTGCAGATTCAAAAGCAGAAATTTATGCAGCGAAATGCATGGTCCTTGATGCTGCACGTCGCCGTGATCGTGGTGAAAATATTAGTACAGAAGCCTCTTGTAGCAAAATGTTTGCCACTGAAATGTGCGGTCGAGTTGCAGACCGCTGTGTGCAAATTCATGGTGGTGCAGGCTATATCAGCGAATACGCAATTGAACGTTTTTATCGTGATGTACGTTTATTCCGTTTATATGAAGGAACTACGCAGGTTCAACAACTGATTATTGCAAAAAATATGATTCGGGAAGCAACAACTTAATAAAGCATACATCGCTTGAGGCAGGGGATGCCTCATATTCTTTCTGAGGATATGGACATGACAACGGAAACTGTTACACAAAATAATGGTGGTCAATTGGATGCTGGGGAAGCCATTCAAACGCCTAAGAAGATTTGGATTACTGCATTTATATTTGCATTTTTTACATTGTTATGCGACGGCGCAGATTTAGGCTTTTTGGCCTTGAGTTTGACCAGTTTAAAAACTGAATTTCATCTGACCGGTGTACAAGCTGGTACATTGGGGAGTTTAACACTACTCGGTTCAGCCGTAGGCGGTTTAATTGGCGGTTGGGCTTGCGATCGGTTTGGTCGAGTCAGAATTATTGTATTTTTCATCGCTTTTTCTTCAGTACTCACTTGTGCATTGGGTTTTACCCATTCTTATATGCAATTTGCCATCTTGAGAACAGTTGGAGCAATGGGCTTGGGGGCACTCTATATTGCTTGCAATATTTTAATGTCTGAGATGGTGCCAACTAAACACCGTTCAACTGTTTTAGCAACACTGATGACGGGTTATACCCTCGGTTCTTTACTTGCCACATTATTGGCAGGTCATATTATTCCAGAACATGGTTGGCGCTTTCTTTACTGGCTCGCTATAACACCGATTATATTATCTGTACTGATGCATTTTATTGTTCCTGAGCCAGAGTCATGGAAAAAAGCACGCCAATTAAAAATGCTGGCTACGCCTCAAAGTACACAAACGGTTAAACGTCAAAATCCATATTGGGAAATCTTACGTGATAAAAAACATGGCACTATGTTTGTGTTGTGGATTCTCAGTACAGGTGCTTTGCAATTTGGCTACTACGGCGTAAGTAATTGGTTGCCTGCCTATTTAGAGTCAGATCTAGGAATCAAGTTTAAAGAAATGGCCATGTATATGGTGGGTACTTTCTTAATCATGATGTTCGCTAAGATCATTGCAGGAATTATTGCCGATAAGTTGGGTCGCCGTGCTGTATTTGCCTTTGGAACAATTGGTACTGCGCTGTTTATTCCCGTGATTGTTTATCTGAATACGCCAGCAAATATTCTATGGCTCATGTTGTTCTTTGGTTTCTTATACGGCATACCGTATGCCATTAATGCCACTTATATGACGGAAAGTTTTCCTACCTCCATCCGCGGTTCCGCTGTAGGCGGTGCATATAACATCGGTAAAGTGCTTTCGATTTTTTCACCACTCACGATTGGTTTTCTGTCACAAAATGGTTCGATTGGCTTAGGGCTGTTGGTCATGGCAGGCGCTTACTTTATCTGTGGGGTAATTCCATTGTTATTTATCAAAGACAGACTATTTAATCCACAAAAGGCAGAGTGATGTTTAAGCTGCCAGTTGAATTCAAGCATATACAGGGACAAGGGAAATGATCAATAAAATCACCAGTGATATTGAACCCATTTTAAAGGCAATTCCCGATGGTGCAACCATCATGACCAGTGGTTTTGGTGTCACAGGTCAGCCAGCAGAACTCATTGAAGCCTTGATTGATTTAGGTAAAAAAGAGCTA
Source organism: Acinetobacter sp. WC-743 (assembly GCF_000335555.1). Taxonomy (NCBI): domain Bacteria; kingdom Pseudomonadati; phylum Pseudomonadota; class Gammaproteobacteria; order Moraxellales; family Moraxellaceae; genus Acinetobacter; species Acinetobacter sp. WC-743. The sequence goes on from NZ_AMFQ01000117.1 coordinate 15,672, forward strand.
ACCATCGTGAATAACAATGCTGCTTCTGGTGATCGTGGTTTAACCCAACTTATCATTGCAGGTTGTGTCAGAAAAATGATCTGCTCTTTTCCAAAGTCAGCCGGTTCTAGCGTTTTTCAAGATTTATATCGTTCAGGAAAAATTGAATTGGAACTGGTGCCTCAAGGTAATTTAGCATGTCGGATACAGGCGGCAGGTGCAGGTCTTGGTGCAATATTCACGCCTACAGGCTATGGCACAAAAGTCGCAGAAGGTAAAGAAACCAGAACGATTCGTGGTCGAAACTATGTACTTGAGTATCCACTAGAAGCTGATTTTGCTTTGATTTATGCAGACCAAGCAGATCGTTGGGGCAATTTAACTTATCGTAAAGCTGCACGAAACTTTGGTCCGATCATGGCAAAGGCTGCAAAAACGACAATTGTTCAAGTCAATCATACTGTTGAGTTAGGTAGTCTTGATCCTGAATGCATTATTACCCCTGGAATTTTTGTACAGCATGTCGTTAAAGTAGGAGATATCTAATGTCAATTCAAAAACGTTCACGTGAAGATATCGCTCAATTGATTGCTTTGGATATTCCCGAAGGTTCTTATGTCAATTTAGGTATTGGCTTACCGACCAATGTGGCCAAGTATTTACCTCAAGATAAAGAAATCTTCCTGCATTCAGAAAATGGGGTTTTGGCCTTTGGACCACCGCCAAAAGCAGGCGAAGAAGATCAAGACTTAGTCAATGCAGGAAAGGAGTTAGTCACATTATTGGATGGTGGCTGTTTCATGCATCATGGTGATTCCTTTGACATTATGCGTGGTGGTCATCTTGATATTTGTGTGATTGGTGCATTTCAGGTTGCGGTGAATGGCGATCTTGCCAATTGGCATACAGGAAAAGTTGATGATGTACCAGCAGTTGGTGGTGCGATGGATTTGGCGGTGGGTGCAAAATCAATTTATGTCTATATGGAACATGTGACCAAACATGGCGAAGCAAAAATCGTCAATACACTCAGCTATCCAATGACTGGAGAACAATGTGTCAATCGTATATACACCGATTTATGCATTATCGAACTGAAAGATCACAAGGCTTATGTCACAGAAGTTGTTCAAGGGCTGAGTTTTGATGAATTACAAGCACTAACGGGTTGCCCACTGATAGATGCCCGTGTCAATTAATTGACCCATATGGAAAAACGCTTCTTTAAGGATTAAAAGATGAAAAAATTAATTTTGGCTACAGCTTGTGCTGTGGCTTCAGGGACTATTTTTGCAAATTCTCCGAACACAGCAGAACAACGAATTAATGTATTAGAAGCTGAGTTGCAAAAACTGAAAGCAGAACTGGAAGCCCAGAAAAGTGCGCAAAATAATTTGCAGGTCCAACAAGCAAAAATTGAAGAAAATGTAGAAAAAAATAAGACCCGTGAAAGCTCAAAACCCATCGCACCTTCGTGGGTGACATGGACAGATAATGTCAAAGTCTATGGGATTGCTCGACTGGATGCAGCAGTTGATTTCAAGTCTTCACCCGACACTGGGGGAAGAACCACAAATAGTTTGAACCGCACCCCATTTGAAAGTGACAAACGTTCTGATCATGCTCGTTCGGATGCCATGATCAATGCCAGTCGAATAGGAGTGTATTTCAATAGTCCAGATAAGGCTGTTACAGGAAATATTGAAGCAGATTTTTTTGACAGTTCAAATATGGGGACAGGTGATGGTAAGTTCCGTATTCGTCATGCCTTCTTTACGTATAAAGACTGGACCTTTGGTCAAACTTGGTCATTGATGTCAAATATGGAAACTCGAACAGAATCCGTGGACTATACCCAATTTATGGGAACATCCTATACCCGTACGCCTCAAGTGCGTTACGATTGGAAAGTAAATGGAAATAGTGATTTAAAAGTTGCATTGGAATATACAGGATCTCGAGTTTCAGCATTCCCGACATTGACCAGTCGCTATACGGTTAAACAAGGAGCTTTGACAGCTTTAGCTCAAGGTTTTATCAATGAAAAGTCTGTCGATGTCGCAAAAGATACAGTGAAGAAAGTAAGTTGGGGACTCGGTGCTGGATTAAAATACCAACTGACACCACAACAATCCCTCCAAGCCAATTATCAATATATTGTAGGTGATCAAAAATTCATGCCTTACACCACCCAGAGTGGTTTAACAAATGCGACTAACTTGAGTGCAGCAGGTGATTTTTCGTTAAATACAGAAAAAAATGAATTACTGATGAATAAGCTCAATAGTCTAAATGTCGGCTATTCGTATAAATTTAATCCACAATGGCGTGCCAATTTGTCAGCCTCTATTTTTGCTTTTGATGATGATTCAGCCTATGCAAAACTTAACCCTGATGCAAACAAACGTCTGACAGATTATGCAGCAAACCTGTTCTATTCGCCTGCGGAACAAATTGATATTGGCATGGAATATCACCAAGGCAAACGGGAAGTGTTTGATGGAAGAACAGCGGATGTGTCTCGCATTAATTTTGTGTCGATGTATAAATTTTAACTACAGGTGAGGTTAAGGCAATGCAAAGCGTAGTTCGACCTGAAACAACACAAATCTTGTCAAAAAGCTTTATTTTCATCATGGCTATGGCTTGTGGAATTTGTGCAGGTTCAAACTATTATAATCAACCTTTGATTTATTCTATTGCCAACGCCTTGCAGGTTCATGTTGAACGAGTCGCATTCACTATTGTTATCGGTCAACTCTCTTATGCAGTTGGTCTATTCGTTTTAGTACCACTTGGTGATTTTTTTGAAAAACGGAGCTACATTTGTTTGCTAATGTGTTGCACAGGTTTTGCACAAATTGGACTCTCTTTCAGTCAATCCTTACACACATTGTATAGCTTTACCTTTTTGGCGACCTTTTTCTCAATCACCACACAAGTGTTGGTTCCCTTTGCAGCAGGTCTAGCTAGTCCGAAAAAAAGCCCTCAGGTGGTTGGAACACTGATGAGTGGGTTGTTCCTCGGTATTCTATTGGCAAGATCAATCGCAGGTCTACTATCCACCATATGGTCTTGGCATGCCGTATATTTACTGAGTGGCATCGTCATTTTAGCTTTCGCTATGGTAATGTGGATCAAGTTACCTGTTGCTCGAAAGTCACATCAACTCACTGTTTTACAGATTTATCGCTCATTATTTACTTTGGCTGTTGACCAACCGCATTTAATTCGCCGTGGCATAGCGGGTGGGATTGGTTTTGGTATTTTAGCGCTGATCTTTACCACCATGACGTTTATTCTTGCCAATGCACCTTATTATTTTAACGATTTTCAAATTGGTTTATTTGGCATAGTGGGTTTAGCAGGAGTTTTCGCAACGCCTTGGGCTGGAAAACAAATCGCCAAAGGCTTAGAGAATAAAGTTTCTATCATTTGTATGTCGTTGCTGTTGATTGCATGGATTCCTCTATTTTTTGCACAACGCTCTTTATTTGCTTATGCATTTGGCGTCATTTTAGCTTATTTTGGCTTATCTGCATTTCATGTTCTCAATCAGAATTTGGTCTATCGCATTTCGGCACAGGCACGTTCTCGGATTAATTCTATTTATATGACCTTGTATTTTGGCGGTGCTGCATTAGGTTCTTTTGTCGCGGTTTATGCTTGGAAACATTGGGGATGGGTGGCATGTGTGATATTGGGCTTTACTATGGCATTAGTGAGCTTGGCAATAGACCGGATAGACTTTTACACGATAAAAAAACAACAGATCAAAAATTAAGCCCCCGCAGGAGCTTAAAGCAAATGCTACTTAAGGTATTTATTTAAAGCCTTACTTACGTATGACCATCAATGTTGCTGTTGCAAATGCATAAATTTTGCCATGTTCATCGATAATTTTTCCTTCAGTGGTGATGATATTACGTCCTGCATTAATCAATTCTGCTTGTGCATAATAGGTTGTATCTATTTGCATGGGGCGAATCATTTTTACGTTCAGGTCTATCGTGCCATAACCAACGCCATGTTCAAGTAAGGTATGGGCGGCACTTCCTGTTGCTGTATCTAAAGCGGTTGCACAAAAACCACCATGGATTGTCCCTTGTATATTTCGATGTGCTTGACTTGGCGTAACCTTATACGTTGCTTTTCCTTTAGCAACTTCAACTAACTGCATCGGAATGGTATGTGCCATCGGAGATGCTGAAATTTCTCCATTCTTTAAAGCAGTTAGGAACTCAAGACCAGTGTATTGAGGGCTATCCATAAATCTTCCTTGCAATGTTAAGCGATAGCATTAACATACTATAAATTTCAAATTTACGGAATATTATTTTGCAATACAAAATTAAATTTATAATATCATTAAAGTAATTTTAATTTAAAATTTAAATAAACTATTTATATACAATGAATTAATGGATGTCTAAAAATATACAGCTAGTTAAAAAGTTGATTTAAAACCAAAATAATGAAAATAAATTTTGCAATATGAAATTTATTTGATATTTTTAACACATTCGAGAATAAAGTTCATTCAAAGGAAACCGCTTTTCCCTATAGCATAGGAAGCGCAATTGAAAAAGGAATAACGTATGCCTTTATATAAAGCACCATTACGTGATATGCAGTTTGTACTTCATGAAATGTTGAATACAGAAGAAACTTATCAGCAATTTTTGAATGATCAGAATGAACTGAGTCGTGAATTGATCAACCAATATTTACAGGCTGGTGCAGACTTTTGTGAAAATGAACTTGCACCTATCAATCAAAATGGCGATCAGCAAGGTTGCCTATTTGATCATGGCAAAGTAACAACACCGAAAGGCTTTAAAGAGGCTTATCAAAAATATACAGCGTTAGGATTTACCTCACTTACAGCTGATCCTGAATACGGTGGACAAGGTTTACCTACGTTATTAAGGATTGCAATTTCAGAAATGTTATGTGGTGCGAATTGGGCTTGGGCAATGTATCCAGGCTTATCGCATGGCGCAATGCGTACGATTGAGCATCATGGAACAGAACAACAGAAACAAATCTACTTATCCAAATTGATCAGTGGAATTTGGACTGGAACCATGTGCCTAACCGAGTCACATGCTGGCTCAGATTTGGGATTGATTCGCACAAAAGCTGAACCGAATGCGGATGGAAGTTATGCCATTACTGGCGAGAAAATCTTTATATCTGCTGGGGAACATGATTTGGCAGAAAACATTGTCCATATCGTCCTCGCTCGCCTTCCTCAAGCACCCGCTGGAACGAAAGGAATTTCACTATTTATCGTACCCAAATTTAATGTAGATGATTCTGGCAATCTTCAAGATCGAAATAAAGTCGTTTGTAGTGCGATTGAACATAAAATGGGAATTCATGGTAATGCAACCTGTGTGTTGAATTTTGATGGTGCAAAAGGTTTTTTAATTGGACCAGAAAACCGAGGTCTGAATTGCATGTTCACCTTTATGAATACCGCTCGTATTGGTACGGCAGTACAAGGGCTTGCAGCTTCTGAAATTTCATTTCAAGGTGCCTTAAACTACGCCAAGGAACGTTTAGCCATGCGTGCTTTAACTGGTGCAAAATGCCCAGAAAAAAATGCGGATCCGATCATCGTACATCCTGCAGTACGTTCAATGTTAATGACTCAAAAAGCATTTTCTGAAGGAGGGCGTGCACTGGCATATTTCTTAGCGCAACATGTCGATATTGTTGAAAACACTCACAATCCAGAGCAAAAGATACACTCAGATGAATTACTGGCTTTATTGACGCCTATTGCCAAAGCTTTTTTAACCGAGTCTGGTAATGAGTCTGCTAAACATGGTGTACAGATCTTTGGTGGACATGGATTTATTGTCGAACATGGCATGGAACAAATTGCTCGTGATGCACGTATTTCTACTTTGTATGAAGGTACAACAGAGATTCAATCTTTAGACTTATTGGCACGCAAAGTATTAAAGTCTGAAGGAAAACAGTTAAACAATATGATTGATCTGATTGATCAATTTATTGCAACCCATCAATCAAATCCTGCACTTATAACCTATATAACAACTTTGACTGAATTGAAACAACAATGGTTGTCCATCACTCAGCATATCTCGGTTCAAGCCCAGCAAAATCCAGAAGAAATTGGTGCTGCGTCAGTCGATTATCTGTACTTTTCAAGTTATGTCGTATTTGCTTACCTTTGGGCTCGTATGGCGCAAGTCGCAGAGCAAAAGTTAAATGATGGAACACAAGAAGAAAAATTTTATCGTGCCAAATTAGCCACTGCTCAATTTTTCTTTGAAAAACTACTTCATCGTACCAAAAGCCATGCTGCTTCGATCCAATCAGGTGCGAAAGCCGTTATGCAACTCGATCCTGATGATTTTGCATTTTAAGCAAAATTACGTCATATATATTTGAATGGGTAGAGATCAATGAATTTCCAACATATTTTAGTTCGTCAGCACAATAAAGTAGGTTACTTAACTTTAAACCGACCAGAAGTACTAAATAGTTTTAACGAACAGATGCATCAAGAAATTATTTTAATTTTAGACCAATGGTCCTTTAGTCAAGATATCCACACCATCGTGATTTCAGGAGCAGGTAAAGGATTTTGTGCAGGACAGGATTTAACAACAAGAAATAAAGAGGTGATTAGTGCTCCAGACTATGATGCAGGCGCAGCCTTGGAAAAATTTTATAATCCTCTGATCTTAAAAATTACTCAGATGTCCAAACCTGTCATTGCTGCGGTAAATGGGGTAGCTGCTGGAGCAGGTGCAAATCTAGCTTTGTCCTGCGATATGGTGGTGGCCAAGCAGTCAGCGAGGTTCATACAGTCATTTTGCAAAGTTGGGTTGGTTCCTGATGCAGGCGGAACTTGGCATTTACCCCATCTAGTCGGATTAGCCAGAGCCAAAGGTTTGGCGATGTTAGGCGATCAATTATCTGCACAGCAGGCTTTAAATTGGGGCTTGATTTGGGAGGTTTATGAGGATGAAGCTTTCGAGCAGAATGTCATTGAACTTGCCGAAAGATTAGCAAACCAACCCAGCAGTTCAATTTCACTGATTAAACAAGCATTGAATCATGCACCACAGAATACTTTGGCGGATCAATTACAACTAGAACGTCAATTTCAGCGTATTGCCGGACATTCAGACAATTATAAAGAAGGTGTGGCTGCTTTTATGGAAAAAAGAAAGCCCCAATTTAATTGATTGGATGCTGTAATCAACAACTTGTAAAGATAGACTTATAGAGCTAAGCATCTGCTGAATCCTGTAGATTCAGCAGATGGGTTCTACTATAAAAAATTAGCCTGAACGAACTTAACAATCTCAATAGCAAAATGACGAATATATAAATTATACTTGAGTACTGCTTTTTTTCTTTAGACTTATGAGACCTTCAATAACCAATACACAGACTGCCATCCAAACCGCGATATAGGTTGGCCATTCAGTTGCATGAATTGTCTCACCGAATATGATTGCAACAATAAATAGCAAAACAGGTTCAACATAGACCAAAAGTCCAAATAAACTCAAATTCAAGTGTGGTGCTGAAAGAGACTGAAATCCTAATGCGAGTGCGCTGATTAAACCTAGCCCTAAAATTAATAACAGTGTATAAGAAGGCGAGCCTAAAGCACCTGTTAAAACACCACCTTTGAGAATAAAGAAAATACTCAAAGGCAGACTGAGTATCATATCGAACCAAACGCCGCCAATATTATTGGTATTGGTTTTCTGCCTTAGCCAAAAATAAATTGGGTAGCCCAAACAAATCAGTAGTGTTGGCCATGTAAGGGTTGTTGATACAAACAACATATGAATCACGCCGAATATTGCAAAAAGACAGGATAATTTTTGCCAAGCTGACATTTTATCTTTAAACGCAACTCTTCCCAAAATAACCATTATGATAGGCATCATAAAGTAACCGAGGGAAACATCTAATCCGTAACCATTACGTGGTGCCCACATAAATAACCAAAGTTGTAATCCAATTAGAAATGAAGAAATCAGACGAGTGAATATAAAAAAACGTTCTTTATATAAGCGCTCATAAATCTGTCTGACCTGTGACCAATTTCCCTGAGCAATGATGAAAAGTGTCAAACAGGGTAAGGTAAGTAAAATTCGCCAACCATATATTTCATTTCCCTCTAATGCACCCAATAAGGAGGTGTAGGCAAACATAATTGCAAACAGTATTGAAGCGATGACATTGAGAGTGATACCTAAAGCGGTATTGGATTGCTGTGACATCTGAGTGAGCGATTTGAATGGAAAACGATATTTTATTGCAGCTTGATTGATAAATTTGCTGAAAATTTTTATTATAAATGAGAAAATTTCTCACGATATTCAATCAATTGATATGATCTTAGACAAGTTTGATTATGCATTACTCATGCACTTGCAAAAGGACTGCTTAACGCCCTTACGTGAGTTGGCAGATGCTGTACATTTATCCACTGCATCTGTACAGCGCCGTATTCAGAAATTACGAGAGCATGGCTATATTACTGGACATACCGCAATTTTAGATCCCGATAAGCTCAATCAAGTGATCACGATCATGGTCGAGGTTCGTGTCAATAAAACCCATATAGCTGATCTTGATCTATTAAAACAAAGCTTTTCTAGACCAGAAGTACAACAATGCTACTATGTGACAGGTGACGCTGATTTTATCTTAATCCTTCTTGTTCCTAGTATGAGTCGATTTCAAGCACTGTGTGATGAGCTATTTCATTGCAACTCGAATGTTGAATGGTTTAAAACAACTGTGGTATTAGATCGAATTAAAGTGTCTTTGGATGTACTTCACCCACAAGATTAGTTTGAAATTATGGGGCTAAGTTCAAAAAATAATAGTGGTATTTAAGCGTAGCTTTGAGCAAAAATTTGCACAAAAATATTTTAAATTCGCAAAAATGAGCAAATATATTCACATTTATTATTTTTCATGCTAATTTTGAGCAAATTATTGCTCATTTCTATTTATGAAGAAATTTACAATACAGGCATTATTTGATACGCACTGGTTAGATATAGCAGAACTTAAAATATTAGATCCTGAAAAGGGATCGGCGAGTCCCTGTGAACTAGAGTACCAAATTGAATACGCCATTTCATATTTAGACAAAAGGGATGAACATGCTTGTAGTTTATCGCTTCCAGTGCAACTGATTATTAAACATGAAGCCAAAACATGGTTTGGCTTTTTAGATGATATTATTCCTTCAGGTGCTGCACGACGTTATTGGATTAACTATCTGAACTTACAAAAATTCTCACATGCAGAACAAGACAGTATTTTATTAGAAAAAGGAGTGATTGCACCTGTTGGAAATTTACGAATTAAAGAATCAATTCCTCCCATAAATCTTGAGTCCACTTTACATTTACGCAAATTTAGTACGGCAGATGTTGCTGATCGTAATGCAGATTTTTTAGAGTATGCACAGCAAATGGGAGCTATTAGCGGGGGAGCAACCGGTGCAGGTGGTGAAGCACCAAAACTGCTTGTGCGTTACACAGCGGATCAAAAAGTCTGGATTGATACTTATCAACAAAGCTTTGATACTCCTGATCAGCATTACTTGGTTAAATTTCCGAGAAATAATCGCAGTGAAATTGACTGTAACATTCTAAGAGCTGAATATTATTATTACCATGAATTGAATGAACTGGGTTTTAGTACAATTGATACTGCCAATATGCGGCTTATTGAAGGTGAAAGGTATCCTTCATTGTGGTTGCCAAGATTTGATACCGAATGGTGTGATCAACGATGGCATCGATATGGACTCGAATCAGTGTATTCAATTTTAAATAAGTCAGCAGGGAGCCATCTTAATCATTTTGAAGTGATTGACAGTCTTTGTATTTTACTTAAAACCATAGATACTAAGTTTAATTCGACTCAATTTGTTTGCGAGTGGTTAGAAAGAGATTTACTTAATATCATTTTTGGTAATTCAGATAATCATGGGCGTAATACTTCATTTTTAAAAAAGACTGGAAATGTTTTTCTTTCTCCGATTTATGATTTTGCTCCTATGAAAGCAGACCCAGAGCATGTGATTAGGTCAACAACATGGGGAAGTCCTTATGAAGAAGGTGGTGAATACCAATGGATTCAAATTTCACAGAAATTGGCGCCGTGGTGTGATCCTGATATATCTTTAGAGACGCTAAAATCATTGGCAAACAAATTGCTTGGACTCAAACAAAGATTAATAGACAAGGGCATACCCAAACAGATCATTGAAATGCCTGTACTCTCATTCGACTACATTGAAGCTAAATTAAAGCGATGGGAACTTTTATGAATATTAAAAAACAACCACAAGATCGCCAGCAAGTTCTGATTGATTTGTATACAAAGTACTTAATGAATGAAATAAGCATGGGGCAATTGTTGGCTTATCTTCGGAAAAATCTATTAAGTATGTCACAAGAACAATATGCAACACTGGTCGGTATTAGTCGACGTACACTTAGCGATATCGAGCAAGATAAAGGAAAACTTACTCAATCTGTTGTTGATAAAGTGTTTAAACCCCTTGGATTAAAAGCTGGGCTCATCCCTACGCATGAGCATATTGTTGAAAAAATTTTTAAATCATCGAATACTTGATCGTTACTCAGATGGTTAAATTTAATAATAATTACAACTTTCAATCAGTTAATTTGGTTTCATCAATATAGATTAAAAATAAGAATTAAATAGAAAAAAACGAACAAAATGCTGATTAAGTCATACAAAATCTCAAATTGGTATAATTCTTTTAAAATTTTAATTTGATTATTTAGCTAATTTTAAATTAATATATCTAAAAAATACGATATAGAGACTCGTAGCTTAAGCGCCATCGTCTCTATAACAGATCGATCTTATAACCCAAAAGGACTCTAGACGAGATTCTTTATCAGATCGCGAAATAAGATTGAGGAAAGAACACAAATGCACAAGTTTTCAAAAATTGAGTTAGTCACACAACAGTTTACTGACACAATTGAAGATTATCTGACGTTAAAAATGAGTTGTGATGGTACTTATATACACCATACAAAAAAAGATGATGAAAATTTTAAGATTGAAGTGCTAATAGATCCACCCAGCGATGTTTTAGAAGTATTTAGAAATATCGCTCATGAAATTAAAGATTATTTGGATCAAATTGATTATCAAGGAAAATTTGAATTTAAATTTATCGTTTAAAGGTGATTAGTTAATGCACTCTAGAATAAACATTTGATCAAGTTGTTGTTTTTTCAGTAAAAATAGAGTGCTGTAATTTAGCATAGTTATCAATCACATCTAAATGAATGTTTCATCAGTCGATTAGTGAATTTCATTGAGTATTTTTTTGTCTAGTTTTGTTTTCCTGAACTTTTAAAAAATGATCACCCGTGTAGCATTTTATTAAATTCTTATGGGAGATAACGAATGTTAGACTATCTTAAGAGCTTTCATAACATCAATACATATTTAATTTTATCCATTATTCTATTATTTTTGGTGTTAGCTTTAGATTATTTTTAATCAGTATCCACGATAATTTTCTATGATTAATGAAAATTCAACAAATAAAAACTCACTCAGTGTGAGTTTTTATGCAGTCTAAATCTGTGATAAATTTAGACAAATAATTGTTATTCAAGTTAATTTTTTTAAGCTTTGAAAATATGATAACGCCATTATAAAATACAAAAATTGCTTTTTTTATTTGAAATTTTACATTTATGATGAACAAACTCTTAACTACCTTAATAACATCAATAATTGCATGTTCAGTGTATAGTGCTGAAGATATCTTTAAGAAGCCTCAGTCTTATGTGTTTCTGCAAAATGAAACGCAACATGAAAATAACAATGATAACCAAGTTGATTTTTTTGAGCTTTCAAGACAACAAGAAAAAGATCTGATCAATCAACGTGATGCAAATGTACTCCGAATAAATGAAAATCGCGCCAATACTTCAAATATGAGTCCATTTGAAAGATCTCAATATCTACTTAAAAACAATGATACTCAGGCTTTGAACGCACATACTTATGAGCAACAATTAAAATCTATTCAACAGGCAAGAAATAGGGGAGTGATTTCAGAGCAAGACTACCAACAGCAAATTTTAAAGCAAAATAATATACCTTTACAGCAAAAAGATCAGCCACTTAAATTTTCTATTCCTTAAAATATGAAATAAATAAACCTCTTTTCAGAGGTTTATTGGATATTTAGACCAAAGTATTAGTTAAAAATTAAACAAAATACATTACATTTATTACGTGAATAATTGATAAAAAATACTATGAACTTTTGTATCGGTGGACCTTGGAATGGCAGTAAGCTGCTTGGAAAAGTAAATTATAAAAAATCTTTTAAAGTGAAGAATGCTTCATCTAACTTGGTGACAACATATATAAAGAAAAAAGTGTTTGTCCAAGATCAGTCTTTTGTATTTTGGGTGGCTGATGAATTATTAGACATACAAGCAAATGAAATGATCAAATCTTATCTCTATAAAAAATGTTAGTAAAAAAAATTTCTTTTTTTTTGAATCATCAAGGTTGCATGGGATGTAGTCTTAGACTATGTAATTTAGAATAAGATGGAGTTATGCGACTTTTAGAATGAATAAATTAATAGTGATAATTGTATATAAAAATTGATATTTTGATGAATAATCATTAAAAATACAAAAAAGATTGGAGTAATGTTAATTGAATAGTTCTGATCAATTCGGTGATCCTAGCCAAAGTAATGGACACACTGTCCCTCTGAAGATAATGTAACGTTAACTTTGGAGATGTACACATGGCTAAACGCTTTAGTCCAGAATTTAAACAGCAAGCAATTGATTATGCACTTGCGAACTCACATGAATCATTAGCATCAATTGCGGTAAAGCTTGGTGTTGGTTACTCGACACTTGATAAATGGATTCGTACTGCTAATCCAGAAGGATCAAGCAAACGTCAGTTAACACCTGAGCAACAGCGAATATTAGATCTAGAAAAAGAAGTCAAACAACTCAAAGAGGCAAATGACATACTAAAAAAAGTGCATGTGTATTTCCTCACCGATCAAGGCAAGAGAAGTACACGGTAATCAAAGACTTTGCAATGGAAAAGGTTAAAGTCACTGTACTGTGCAAACAATTAGGTGTCAGTACTTCGGGGTTCTATGCATGGAGAAAACGTCAGGTACGTATAGCAAAGCAGTATGATGATTTACAAGCGGTGTATTGGCAGCACCACGCTCGTTTAGGTGCACCATCCCTCGTTCATGATATGCATGACCTAGGTTACAGCATGAGTGAGCGCACAATAGGTCGAATGCTTAAAAAACTAGGATTACACAGTAAAATTGCCCGTAAATATAGGCATACGACTGATTCAAATCATCGTTTGCCAACAGCACCAAATTTGTTAGATCAACAGTTCACTGTAACTGAGCCAAATAAGGTCTGGACGACTGATATTACGTATATTCGAACGAAGGAAGGCTGGTTATATTTATGCGTGATGCTAGATCTATTTAGCCGACGTATCGTCGGTTGGCAGACAAGTACACGAATAGATCGTCAATTGGTATGTGATGCGTTTAACTATGCACTTGCACGTCAGGGTTATCCAACAGGCTTGATGATTCATTCGGATCAAGGCAGTCAATATTGCAGTCGCGATTTCAGAGCTGTATTACTGACAAATAAGGCAATACAAAGTATGTCACGTAGGGGAAATTGTTGGGATAACGCAGTAACAGAAAGTTTTTTCCATACATTGAAAGGGCATGTGGTACATGACAGTGTATTTTCTACAAGAAAAGAGGCAAATTCGGTCTTGTTTGAATATATTGAAGTTTACTACAATCGAATCAGAAGGCATTCTGCAAATGGTTGGTTAAGCCCTGAAGCTTTTGAGCAGAAATATTTTAAGAATTTAGAGGGAAGTACTGTCCACGATAGTGTCTAGGATCACAAA
>NZ_AMFQ01000118.1:0-123205 GCF_000335555.1 Acinetobacter sp. WC-743
GAGCGTCAACCACATTGCAAGCCTTGCAAAAATTAAAAGGTGTGGTGAAAGCAGAAGGTACGGTAACTGCGGGTAATGCTTCAGGAATTAACGACGGTGCAGCAGCTTTACTGATCGCATCAGATCAAGCCGTTACACAATATCAATTAAAACCACGTGCCAAAATCATTGCAGCGACAACCGTGGGTATAGAACCTCGAATCATGGGATTTGCACCTGCACCAGCGATCAAGAAATTACTTCAACAGGCAAATCTGAGTTTGGCGCAGATGGATGTGATTGAGCTGAATGAAGCCTTTGCCGCCCAAGCTTTAGCGGTGACTCGTGATTTAGGCTTGGCAGATGATGATGCACGGGTCAATCCGAATGGTGGTGCGATTGCTTTGGGACATCCACTGGGTGCATCAGGTGCTCGCTTGGTGACAACCGCCCTCAACCAACTTGAACAGATTCAAGGGCAATATGCCTTGTGTTCAATGTGTATCGGTGTAGGTCAAGGCATCGCCATGATTATTCAACGTGTCGAGTGAGGTCTGTGATGAGCCAGTTATACGCCAGCTTATTTTATCAACCTGATGTCACTGCGATCTTTAGTGATCAAGCTTTATTGGGTTATATGATTCAAGCCGAAGTCGCTTTGGCAAAAGCGCAGGCGCAGGTCAATGTGATTCCAGAATCAGCGGCTACCGTTATTGAACGTGTAGGGCAAGATGCTTTAGTGTACATAGACATAGATGCATTGGCTGTTGCAGCTGGTTTGGCTGGAAATGTTGCGATTCCTTTTGTGAAGCAATTTACAGCCTTAGTTAAACAGCAAGATGAAGATGCCGCCCGTTATGTACATTGGGGTGCAACCAGTCAAGATATTATTGATACAGCAACCATTTTGCAGTGTCGAGATGCATTGATCTTGATTGAGCAACAATTGCAACAGACGTATCAGGTCTGCTTAAAGCAAGCACAACAATATCGTGATCAAGTCATGATTGGGCGTACATGGTTACAACAGGCTTTACCGATCACACTTGGACATAAGTTTGCACGTTGGGCGGCTGCTTTGCAACGTGATCTTGAACGTCTTAATCGTATGCAACAACGAGTTTTAACCGCCCAACTGGGAGGTGCTGTAGGTTCGTTGGCTTCTTTGCAAGATCAAGGTTCAGCTGTGGTTGCAGCTTATGCACACTTACTCAATTTAACTGCACCGACATGTACATGGCATGGTGAGCGAGATCGCATGGTTGAGATCGCCAGCGCTTTAGCTTTGATTGTCGGCAATGTTGGCAAAATGGCAAAAGATTGGTCATTGCTGATGCAGACTGAAATCGCCGAAGTCTTTGAACCCACTGCAAAAGGTCGAGGTGGTTCATCCACGATGCCCCATAAACGTAATCCTGTTGCGGCAGCTTCAATCCTTGCAGCAGCCAATCGTGTTCCTGCTTTGATGGCAAGCGTTTACCAAAGTATGGTGCAAGAGCATGAACGTGCTTTAGGGGCTTGGCATGCTGAATGGTTGGCAATTCCTGAAATTTTTCAGTTATGTGCAGGTGCTTTAGAGCGCACACATGATGTATTGGCACATATGCAAGTAAATGCAGTCGCCATGCAGCGTAATCTTGAGTGTACTCAAGGTTTAATCATGGCAGAAGCAGTCATGATGGCACTTGCAGTAAAAATTGGGCGTTTAAATGCGCATCATTTGGTTGAACAAGCATGTCAACAAGCAGTGGCTGAACAGAAACATTTAAAAACGGTATTAGCCGAGATGGATCAAGTCAATACCTACTTCAATGAGCAGGCGTTGCAAGCATTGTTTAACCCGACATCTTACTTGGGCAATATTCAGGCTCAAATTGATGCAGTACTGCAAGCCGCACAAGAGGATCAAAGATCATGATGATCAATAACCGTCAAGGACACCAACTTGCAGTGCAAGTACAGGGTTTGAAAGATGCTCCAGTGATTATGTTTTCCAACTCTTTGGGAACTGATCATGGGATGTGGCAAGCACAGGTTGCTGTATTAGCAGAGCATTATCAAATTATTACTTATGACACACGTGGTCATGGTGAGAGTGAGGTGGTTGCCCACACGACCTTGCAAAACCTAGCTGAAGATGCAGTCGATATCCTTGATGCTTTAAACATCGCCAAAGCACATTTCTGTGGTATTTCGATGGGTGGAATTACTGCGCTTGCTTTGGCAATCAACCATGCTGAACGTTTTTATAGTATTACCGTAGCAAACTCAGCCGCAAAAATTGGCACTGCCGAAGCTTGGAACAGTCGAGCGGAGAGTGTGGAGCAACATGGTTTAGCTGAAATCGTAAAAACGACACATACCCGTTGGTTTAGTGAGCATTTTGATTATGCCCATGATGTATTGGCACAAAAAACCATTCAAAGTTTAGCAATGACACCCTCACAAGGTTATGCCAATGCCTGTAGAGCTTTGGCAGATGCAGATGTTCGCGATCAGCTAAATCAAATCCAAATACCCACATTGATTATTGCGGGGCAGTATGACCCTGTCACCACAGTTCAAGATGCAGAATTTATGCATCAACTTGTTCAAAACAGTCAGCTTGAAATCTTGGCAGCCTCCCATTTATCCAATATTGAACAGCCTCAAGTGTTCAATCAGGCGCTGTCTAAGTTTATTCAAAGCATATAACCGCAAGGGTTAGAAAGGAATTCGCCTACAAGGAGGCAACTATGGCACAGGAATTTGCTGCCCCAAACAAGAGTATGGATGCGCAGGCGCTGATCAATGATGCACCTGTCAGTAAATATCAGTGGATGATTGCAATTATTTGTTTTCTCATCGTATTTGTCGATGGCATTGATACTGCTGCAATGGGCTTTATTGCACCTGCTTTGGCGCAAGATTGGGGCATTGATCGTTCCCAACTTGGACCTGTCATGAGTGCAGCACTGGGTGGAATGATCATCGGTGCATTGGTTTCAGGTCCTACAGCAGATCGCTTTGGTCGCAAGATTGTTTTGACTATTTCGATGCTGATTTTTGGTGGTTTTACACTGGCATCTGCTTATGCACAAGACTTAAACAGCCTTGTGATATTACGCTTTTTAACAGGTATTGGTTTAGGTGCGGCGATGCCAAATGCCACCACCTTGTTCTCAGAATATTGTCCACAGCGCATTCGCTCATTGCTCGTGACCTGCATGTTCTGTGGTTATAACTTGGGGATGGCGATTGGTGGATTTATCAGTAGTTGGTTAATCCCGACCTTTGGTTGGCACAGTCTATTTTTACTGGGCGGAATCGCACCACTGATACTCATGGTATTGGTCATTTTCGTGTTGCCAGAATCTTATCGCTTCTTGATTGTCAAAGGACGATCAACAGAGAAGGTTCGCAAAATTTTAAACCACATTGCACCAGAGCAGGTAAAAACTGCGCAAACCTTTCATATTCCAGAAGAGCAGTCTGCGGTTGCAGAAAAGAAAAATGTATTCGGTATGTTGTTTTCAAAACAATATGCCAAAGGCACGCTTTTACTTTGGTCGACCTATTTTATGGGCTTGGTGGTGATTTATTTGCTGACCAGCTGGTTACCGACCTTGATGCGTGAAACGGGCGCGACCATGGAACGAGCTGCATTTATCGGTGGTTTATTCCAGTTCGGTGGTGTGATGAGTGCCTTATTTATTGGTTGGGCGATGGATCGCTTTAACCCAAATCGCATTATTTCTGCTTTCTATTTTATCGCAGGTTTGTTTGCAGTCGCTGTGGGGCAAAGCCTAAGCAATCCAACTTTATTGGCACTATTGGTGTTATGTGCCGGGATAGCCATCAATGGTGCGCAATCTTCTATGCCTGCTTTAAGTGCTCGTTTTTACCCAACGCAATGCCGTGCAACAGGGGTTGCTTGGATGACGGGTATTGGACGATTTGGTGCTGTGTTTGGTGCATGGATCGGGGCTGTTTTATTGGGCAATGATTGGTCTTTTACCGCTATTCTCAGTTTGCTCATGATTCCAGCAACCGCAGCAGCCATCGCTATTTTTGTTAAATCTTTGGTTGCTCATACCGATGCAACCTAATGCTCATTTTTCTAGATGAGGAATAACGTCAATGAATGATGATCAACGCTATCAACAAGGGCTTAAAGTCCGTACCGAAGTACTTGGTGAACAACATGTCGGCCGCTCTTTAGCGAACCTAAATGATTTTAATCAAGACTTCCAGAATTTTATCAGTCGATTTGCATGGGGTGAAGTATGGTCTCGTGAAGGTCTACCTCGTCATACACGTAGTTTAGTGACCATTGCGATTTTATTGGCATTGGGACGAGAGGATGAACTCAGAATGCATTTACGTGCTTGTTTTAACAATGGTGTGACCAAGGATGAACTTAAAGAATTGATTTTGCATAGTTCATTATATGCAGGTTTGCCAGCAGCAAATGCAGCAATGCATATGGCTGAAGACGTTTTTAAAGAGCTGGGTATCGAAGTGCAGCCTATTGCGACACCACTACAAGATTAAGGAGACCAGCATGTTAAGTCATACATTGGGTGCATATCCACAACGTAACACCGATGATCATCCGCCAGCATATACACCGGGCTATAAAACCAGTGTATTACGCTCGCCAAAAAATGCATTGATTTCGATTAATGAAACCTTGACAGAAGTGACCTCACCGCATTTTTCCCCCAATCTTTTTGGTGCGAAAGACAATGATTTGATTTTGAACTATGCCAAAGACGGTTTACCCGTCGGTGAACGTATTATTGTCCATGGTTATGTTCGTGATCAGTTTGGTCGTCCAGTCAAAAATGCCTTGTTAGAAGTTTGGCAAGCCAATGCTTCAGGGCGTTATCGTCATCCAAATGATAAGTTTATCGGCGCGATGGATCCAAACTTTGGTGGCTGTGGTCGTACTTTAACTGATGAAAATGGATTCTTCATTTTTCGTACCATTAAACCGGGTCCTTATCCGTGGCGTAACCGTATCAATGAATGGCGTCCAGCGCACATCCATTTTTCATTGATTGCAGATGGTTGGGCACAGCGCTTAATTTCGCAGTTCTATTTTGAAGGCGATACGCTGATTGATAGCTGCCCAATTTTAAAAACGATTCCTTCTGAAGATCAGCGTCGTGCCCTGATCGCACTCGAAGATAAAAACAACTTTATTGAAGCGGATAGCCGTTGTTACCGCTTTGATATTCATCTTCGTGGTCGTCGTGCGACTTATTTTGAAAATGATTTGACTTAAGGGTGAATACGATGAATGCATGGAATTTTCAAGAACTGAAAGAGACTCCATCTCAAACAGGTGGTCCTTATGTTCATATTGGCTTATTGCCTCAACAAGCCAATATTGAAGTGTTTGAACACAACTTTAATCACCAATTGACCAATGACAAAACTCAAGGGCAACGTATTCGCCTGGAAGGTCAAGTTTTTGACGGACTGGGTTTGCCATTAAGAGATGTGTTACTGGAAATCTGGCAAGCAGATAGCAATGGTGTTTATCCAAGTCAGGCAGATACCCAAGGCAAAACTGTAGATCCACATTTTCAAGGCTGGGGGCGTACAGGGGCGAATTTTGAAACAGGTTTTTGGCATTTTGAAACTATAAAACCCGGTGCTGTAGCTGGACGTAAAGGTTCGATTCAAGCACCTCATATTGCTGTGGTGCTGTTTGCACGTGGCATCAACATTGGACTACATACCCGTATTTATTTTGAGGATGAAGTAGATGCCAATGCCAATGATCCAGTTTTAAACAGTATTGAATGGGCGACTCGTCGTCAGACTCTTATTGCCAAACGTACGGAAGTTGATGGCGAAATCGTCTATCGCTTTGATATTCGTATTCAAGGTGAAGATGAAACGGTATTTTTTGATATCTAAGTATTTTGTCAAATCTTACTTTGATCATCATGGAGTTTGATCAATTTATGATTTTCCTCCCCGTAAAAAGGGAGGATGAATGCGATTTAAGTACATTGGTTTAAAGCATAGGACATTAAAACAGTATCTATATTCGAATTATTTATTACAGATCATCTATTAAGGAAGATGGAAAATGAAATTAAAAAAAATTGCAGCAGTGATGCTGGCACTGACCCCAATCTTTACATTGCAAATGACACAAGCACAAACACTTCCTGTACAGCGTGTTGAATTATCCGAACTGGCAAAACTTCCAGTGAAAACGATTGTACCGATTACTGCCAAAACTCAAGAACAAGCCTTGGCGCAAGCCAAAGTGATTGCAAGTAATCCCGATGCAGATTTAGCGGAATTCCGTATCGACTTGCTCGACTTTGCCAACAACACACAACAAGTGATTGCTTTGGGGCATCAACTTAAACAGATTCTAGGCAGCAAGCCGATGATTGCTACCATTCGTACACACAATGAAGGTGGGCAGTTGACCATCACTGATGCGGATTATGCAAAAACTTATCAAGCTTATTTAAAGCAGCCATTTATGGACATGTTAGATGTGGAGATGTTCCGAGATCCACAAGCCGTAAACAATATCGTAAAACTGGCACATGCCAAAAAAGTATTGATTGTGATGTCGAATCACGATTTTAAAAAGACACCCAATGAAGATGAGATCATTCAACGATTGCTTAAACAGGATGAGCTTGGTGCAGATATTTTAAAAATCGCAGTGATGCCACAAAGCAAACAAGATGTATTCACCTTAATGAATGCCACTTTAAAAGTGAGTCAACAATCCAAAAAGCCATTATTGACCATGTCGATGGGCAAGTTGGGCACTATTTCTCGAATTGCTACAGCAAATATGGGCGGAAGCTTTAGCTTCGGCATGATCGGTGAAGCTTCTGCACCTGGTCAAATTGATGTAACCCAATTGAAGCAGTTATTGAAAACTGTTCAACCTACACCATAATTTAAAAGGACTTTTAAGACATGAAATTGATTTCTTTACGTTTAAGCGCATTGGCGATAGGGCTTGCAGTTTCTGGTTTAACGATGGCTGAAAGCTATGTGGTAGACCGTTATCAGGATGACAGTGAAAAAGGTTCATTGCGCTGGGCAATTGAACAGGCAAATGCCAAACCGACTGAGGCCAGTGAGATTTTGATTCAAGCGGTTGGGACAGCACCTCATACCATCAAGGTGAATAGTCCTTTACCTGAGATCAAAGCACCCGTAAAAATTACGGGAACCCAATGGGCGAAAACTGGTGAATTTATCGCCATTGATGGTTCGAATTATATTAAAGGGACAGGTGTTGAAGCTTGTCCGGGAGCGGTCGAAGGGCAGTTTGGTACCAATGTGCGTACCACAACTTTACCGGGACTTGTTTTGCGTGACATCAACGGGGTCACCATTCAAGGTGTAGAAATTCGCCGTTTCTGTATTGGTATTTTAATGAATCGTGCCAGTAATAACCTGATTCAAAATAACCGCATTATGCATAACTATGGTGGTGCAGGCGTGATGTTGACAGGGGATGATGGCAAGGGCAATCCTACTGCAACCACCACCAATAACAATAAAGTGCTGAATAATTATTTCCAAGACAATGGTGATGGGCTTGAATTAACCCGTGGTGCAGCATTTAACTTGGTTGCAAATAATCACTTTATTTCAACATCTGCAAATCCAGAGCCATCGCAAGGTATTGAGATTTTATGGGGCAATGACAATGCCGTGGTGGGCAATAAGTTTGAAAACTATTCAGATGGCTTGCAGATCAACTGGGGCAAGCGAAATTATATTGCCTACAATGAACTGACTAATAACTCGAATGGTTTTAACTTAACAGGCGATGGCAATATTTTTGACAGCAATAAAGTCCATGGAAACCGTGTTGGTATTGCGATTCGTTCTGAAAAAGATGCAAATGCACACATCACGCTTACCAAGAACCAAATTTGGAATAACGGTCAAGACATTAAGCGCTGTGAAGCGGGGGGGAGTTGTGTACCTAATCTACGTGTAGGTGCGATTATCTTTGATATTCCGGGATTGGAGCATGCGCACTTTGTGGGTTCACGTGGTCATGGTGTCAAGATTGATCCAGCAAATTTACAGAAAACTTGTCAACAGCCGAATGAGCAAGGTTGTAATGCTCAACCAAATCAAGGCATTCAAGCACCTAAATTAAGCTATGCCAAAGGTCAAGTTACGGTTGAAGTCAAGGGGCAACCAAAACAACGTTATCAGGTTGAGTTCTTTGGAAACACTTCAGCGAGTTCAAATGAAGCAGAATTTTATTTAGGTTCAGCTGTTGCTGCGACCAATGGACAAGGTCTAGCCAAGCTTTTATGGAAACCGACCAATAAAGTCGCATCTGTTACCGCAAATATTACAGATCGTTTGGGTGCAACTTCTGAACTCAGTTCAGCTGTGAAATTAAAATAACAATCAGGAGCTTGAGATGAATTCGAAAAGATTTTTGATCAAACTGAGTTGCTTGACTGTTGCGCTTTGTACTGTTCAGCACAGCTTTGCGAATCAACCGTGGTCACAGGATCGTCAATGGTTATTGGGTGATTGGAATGGTGAGCGTCAACAACTGGAAAAACAAGGTTATAAATTTACTGCTTCTATTATGAGCCAAGCAGCCACCAATTTAGATGGCGGTTATAACGATAGCAATACTTTTAAAAATGCAGCGCAACTGGCGTTAGGTGCAAATTTTGATCTAGAGAAAATAGCAGGTTGGGACAATACCACCGCCAATATTTTAATCACCAAGCGTGATGGCAATGCTTTGACTTTGGATCGTATTAAAGATCCTCGTTCGAGCGCTTTGGGAAATTCACAAGAAATTTATGGTCGAGGTAAAATTTGGCGCCTGACTCAAGCATGGGTCAAAAAAGGATTTGCTGACAATACAGTTCAATTCAAGATTGGGCGTATGGGCATGTCTGACGACTTCAATGGTTCACAGTGTGAATTCCAGAATTTATTACTATGTGGCGGACAGCTTGGAAAATCTATTGGCTCCATTTGGTACAACTTACCTGTGGGGCTATGGGGAACCAATGTTAAATATCAATTTGCGCCAGATTGGACACTGGGTGTGGGTGTCTATGAAGTGAATCCAGATAATATTAAAACCGCCAAAAATAGCGATGGTTTTAATTTGGATATGAATAATGTCAAAGGTGCAACAATTCCTGTTGAACTGGCTTGGCGACCGAAACTCGCGATATTCGATGGTTTGCCAGGTGAATATAAAGTCGGTGCATTGTATTCGACAGCTGAAGCCAATGATATTGCAACCACGGGTAAAGTACATGACGGTAAACACAGTTTTTGGTTGAATGCACAACAACAATTGAGCCAAAAAGGCAATGATCCTAAACGTGGTCTATATGCCAGTGTGAATGTCGTGGTGAATGATAAAGCCACCACAGCAGTCCAAAGCACACAACAATTGGCGCTTTGGTACAAAGGACCATTTGATGGTCGTCCAAATGATTCTATTGGTTTTGGTCTCGCCAATTATATGGTGAATGATCGTTATAAAGATCGTCAAATTGCGCTGAATAATAGTCGTGGTTATGACGAATACGATGCATTTGCAGCAGACTATGTTCCTGTTCAACGTGATGAGTTAAATATTGAACTGAACTATACCTACCAATGGTCACCAGCGGTCATGCTCAGACCAAATCTACAATATATTCATCAACCCGCAGGTGTTAAAGAAGTGGATGATGCATGGGTTGCAGGTTTAAGCATGCGTGTAAATTTCTAATCTAGGAGTATGACGTATGTCTGAATCTTCGAACTCACATACTATACTGAAAATATGGTGTTTTATTTTAGCATTGGCTTTATTACTCACAGGACTGTTTTTTACAGTGGGTGGGATAAAACTGGTGACCTTGGGAGGATCATGGTATTTCGTGATCTCTGGCGTACTCACCTTAGCTTCTGCGATTTTCATTTTTAAGAAAAAAGTGATCGGTGTCGGCTTATTCAGTCTGGTTTTTATCGGTACATTGATTTGGGCTTTGATTGACGCAGGTTGGGAGTTTTGGCCTTTATTCTCAAGACTGATGTTTCCAGCAGGCTTATTTGCAGCATTGATGTTTAGTTTACCAGCCATTCGCCGTTATCAAGCTCAACCGAGCATGAGTCTACCCGCTTATGGCTTGGGTGTTGTGACTGTTGTTGGGATGCTGATTGGACTTTATCAGATGTTCCAACCACATCCAACGGTTGCTGCAACGGGGCAGGCATTGCCCTTGGTTCCTGTTAAAACAGACATGAAACAAACCAACTGGCAACATTATGGGCAGGATGCAGGGGGAAGCCGTTTCGCTGCATTAGATCAAATCACTCGAGATAATGTACATCAGTTAAAAGAAGCATGGCGTTTCCGTACAGGTGATTTTACTACAGGTACAGGCAATGGCGCTGAAGATCAAATGACCCCATTGCAAGTCGGCAATAAGATCTACTTATGTACACCGCACAATAACATTTTTGCCTTAGAAGCAGATTCAGGAAAACAACTTTGGAAAGCTGAAGTGAATTCTAAGTCTGATGCGTGGGAACGTTGCCGTGGTGTGGCTTATTTTGATTCAACCCAAGCATTGGTTCAGCCAACTTTGGCAGGTGCTACGCCTGTTCAAGCTGTGGCAAACAATACCTCATGTTTGCGTCGTGTTTATACCAACACGCCTGATGGTCGCTTAATCGCAGTCAATGCGGATACAGGTGAACGCTGTAAAGATTTCGGGGTGGATGGTACTGTAGACTTACTCAAAGGTTTGGGTGAGGGAACCACTGCACCACGATTTGAAGTAACCTCAGCACCAACCATCGCAGGTACAGTAATTGTCGTGGGAAGTCGAATTGCGGATAACTTTGCAGCAGATATGCCCGGTGGTGTGATCCGCGCTTATGATGTGATTACAGGGCAATTGCGTTGGGCTTTTGATCCACGTAATCCAGATCCAAACCATGTGTTAAAAGAAGGTGAAACGTATAAACGCAGTTCAGCAAACTCATGGGCTGCGATGTCTTATGACCCGCAAATGAATACGGTATTCTTGCCGATGGGCAGTTCTTCTGTGGATGTTTGGGGTGGCAATCGCCAACCGTTGGACCATAAATACAATTCATCTGTCTTGGCTTTGGATGCGACTACGGGCAAGGAAAAGTGGGTTTATCAAACTGTTCATAATGACTTATGGGATTTTGATTTACCGATGCAACCGAGTTTGGTCGATTTCCCAATGAAAGATGGTTCGAATAAACCTGCTGTGGTGATTGGAACGAAATCCGGTCAGTTTTTTGTCTTGGATCGTTTGACGGGGCAACCTTTAACCAAGGTGATTGAGCAAGCTGTCAAGCCAGCAGATATTCAAGGTGAACAATATAGTCCGACACAACCTCGCTCTGTTGAAATGCCGCAGATTGGTAATCAAACCATTACTGAATCGGATATGTGGGGCGCTACACCATTTGATCAATTGATGTGTCGTATCAACTTTAAATCAATGCGTTATGAAGGCTTATATACTGCACCGGGTAAAGATAAATCGTTAAGTTTCCCAGGCTCTCTCGGTGGTATGAACTGGGGCAGTATTGCTTTCGATCCAAGTCATCAATATATGTTTGTCAATGACATGCGCTTAGGTTTATGGATTCAGTTGATTGAACAAACACCTGAAGATTTGGCTAAACAGGCAAATGGTGGTGAGAAGGTCAATACTGGGATGGGTGCAGTACCGATGAAAGGTACGCCGTATAAAGTCAATAAAGATCGTTTCTGGTCGAAGTTGAATATTCCATGCCAAAAACCGCCTTATGGCACCATGACTGCGATTGATATGAAAACTCGTCAAATTGCATGGCAAGTACCAATGGGAACAGTAGAAGATACTGGACCGATGGGGATTAAGATGGGGCTGAAAGCACCGATTGGAATGCCAACCATTGGTGGTCCAATGGCAACGCAAGGTGGTTTGGTATTCTTTGCTGCAACGCAAGATTACTACCTACGCGCTTTGGACTCATCTTCTGGTAAAGAGCTTTGGAAAGCACGCTTACCTGTGGGTAGCCAAGGCACACCGATCAGCTATGTATCTCCGAAAACAGGCAAACAATATGTCATGATCACAGCAGGTGGAGCGCGTCAATCACCTGATCATGGTGACTATGTGATTGCATATAGTTTGAAATAAGTCTTTATTTTAAACACTAGCAAAAACTGCAATCCTAAGTGATTGCAGTTTTTTTATGAGTTTTTCTAAATAGCTTGGATCATTAACAAATAATGAATAAGACTTTAATCTTTTTTATTATATTTAAAAATTTAATAAAATCATGAATTTATAATTATTTTTTGAATCAGGATGCTAGATCTATTTTAATCTAGAATGTGATTTAGGTTTTAATTTTTTCCTTAGATTTTAGTTAAACTTACTATTTGAATGATTACAGAAATGTCATTAAATTAAATAGATCAATAATTTATTTTTTTAATTGGTAATTAATTAAGGTAAAAGTAAATAATGGTTATGTTAATAAAATTATAATATTTAGTTGTTTTTAAAATATAATTGTATTTTTTAATTTTTATTAAAAATTTAGTTTAAGTTAAACTGAAAATAAATTAATTAGTTTAACTAAAATATTATAATTTCTTCATTATTTGTTCATGATAAAAATAATTATTAATTGGAGAAATAAAGAGCAAATAATATTTTTATAAATTTAACAACAATGATTTGTGTTTATCTTATTGTATTACATTGATAAAAAATATAAATGACAAAAAGTAATGTATTAGTATGACAATAAATCAATCAAAAAAAATGTGACAGATGTATCATTTGAATCAGAGTGAAGTTCCTGATTTATTTTTGAACTATTGTTATTTTTTTTATAACAAGGTAGTTTTAAATAAATAGTAACTAGATTCACAAATTTGGAATTATTAATTAAGTGAACCTTACTGTTAATAAATATAGGTGAACAAAATAATTATTCAGTACTATTTTTTATTAAAATCCAATGAGGTTTATTGCATGAAAAGTTTATCTTTATCGACAGTAAGTGCGTTAGTTTTAGGTTTGGCATGTACACATACTTTTGCTGTAGACGGCACAATCACTGTCAATGGTGTAGTGACGGATAGCACATGTACATTAACTGGGTTAGGTCCAGGCACTGCTGGCTCTAAAAATATTATCGTGACTCTAGATACAGTTCCAACTTCTACTTTTACAACAGCAAACCAATCTGCTGCAACGAAAAGCTTTGACCTACAACTTAAAAATGGTGCAGGTACAGGTGGCTGTGATGCGGCAACAAATAAAGCACTTAAAGGTTTGTTTTTAGAAACAGCGGCGGCTGCGGATTATGATGCAACAGAAAAAACAGCTTTAGTAAACAAGTCAACAGATGCTTCATCTGCTAAGCCAGTATTTATTCAAATTTTAACTGATGCAGATACACCTGTAGATTACTCACAAGCTTGGGGTACACAAGCAAAAAGTGCGATCACAGGGCTTGCAGCAGATGGTACTGGCACCGCAACCATGACTTATAAAGCACGCTACTTCACTAAAACTGGTTCTGTAGATGCGCAGAATGTGACAGCAACTGTAAATTATACATTGCAATATAACTAATCTGTGTTTGCTTAAATTGTGAAGGGGAATATTATGCGTTATCTACAAGCTGCTATATGTGTATTCTTAACCATGCCACTTGCTTATGCTGGGGTGTCTATAGATGGTACACGTATAATTTTCCCTGCTCAGTCTAAAAGTGTAAATGTCCAACTCAGAAACATATATGACACACCTGCATTGGTACAAGCTTGGATTGATAATGGCGATCCAAAGAAAACCCCTCAGGCAGAAGAAGTCCCATTTGTACTTAATCCACCTTTAGTTCGCATTGAACCAAATAAAGGGCAAATTATTCGAATTATCCCTTTAGACACATCAAAATTGGCAAAAGATCGAGAGTCAATTTATTGGTTTAATATTTTAGATATTCCACCGAGTGACCCGAATTTAGCTGATAAAAATCATTTGTCATTTACGGTACGGACACGCGTTAAATTATTTTATCGTCCAACACAGTTGGCAATGAAAGCAGATCATGCACAAAAAAGCCTTCAATTTAAACTAGATCGTTCTATAAATAGTTTGACCATCAGTAATCCAACACCGTATTACATTACGGTCTTACAAGTGGAAAGTGGAAAAAATCATGCTTTTAACTCAGGCGAAGATGCCATCATGTTAGAGCCTTTTAGTAGCCGTAGTTTAAAAAATTTTATCCCCGATCTCACAACAAAAAAAATATCCTATGAAATTGTCAATGATCTAGGCGCAGTACAAACATTCGAAGCCGTCATGCAGTAATAAAACAGTAATAATGGATCGTTTAGCATGCTAAATTTTAAAAAAAGCGAGCTCTGCTTAATGCTGTTGTCTGCGATTGCTTTGCAGGTGTCAGCTGAAGAAAATCAACAAAATTTGCTCGCACAAGACAATCAACATTTGATTGCTCAAGACAATACACAATTGGTTGCGCAAAATAATGCTTTAGTGACTTTCAATTCGGCGTCGTTATTTGGTAATGACCGTAATGTTTCCTTGAGTAATTTTGAAGTTAAAAACTTCGTTGCGCCTGGTAAATATCTAGTCGAGTTGTCGGTCAATAAGCAAGTGATCGGTAATCAGGAAGTCCGCTTTGATCATTTGGATGGGCAACGTTCGGCTGTGCTTTGTGTAGATACGAATTTATTAAATCAATTTGATTTAATACCAGCGTTTCGTAAAAGTTTAACTGAAATGCCATGTCGAACCATTAAACAAGTCAATGCTGATGCCTATTATGACTTTGATTTATCTCAATTAAAACTGAATGTTTCCATTCCTCAAGCAATACGAGTCGAACGTCCAGAAGGATATATTGATCCAGCATTATTTAATCAAGGGGTAAATTCAAGTTTTATTGGTTATGCATTTAACTATAACCGTGATGAAGATCGAGAAAGTAAATACTTGGGATTAAATGGGGGATTAAATATTGCGGGTTGGTACTACCGACATGCAGGTGCATTTGAGTCTGAAAACTCAGGTTTGGGGCACTATTATTCTGATCAAAACGTGTTATATCGCGATATGACCCGATTAAAATCACGTTTAAGTTTAGGTCAATTTAATACCACAACTTATCGTTTGGATAATTTACCCATTGTAGGTGCACAATTGGCGTCTGATCAGGAAATGTTACCGTGGTCAGCTCGGCAGTATGCCCCTGTAATTGAAAATTTTGCCAATACCAATGCATTGGTCAGAATTTATCAAAGTGGTCAAAAAATCTATGAGCGTACCGTACCTGCTGGTGCATTTCGTATTACTGATTTAAATACGGCAACTTCAGGAGATTTAACCGTTGAAATTACTGAAACAGGCGGTGAAAGAAGAAGCTTTAATGTTCCGATGCAAAGCAATTATGATTTAGTGCGTCAAGGTCGTTATAACTACAGTGTTGCGGGTGGTCGTTATCGCACGCGTCATGAAACAACCCATGATAAATTGTTTCAAGGCAGTTTTAATTACGGGATCAATAATGCCTTGACCATTGGTGCAGGTGCAAATTTTAGTGATGACTATGCCAGTGGCTTGCTGGCAATATCTACTAATACACTACTTGGTGGCGTAACTGCTTCTATAGAACATACTGAATCTGAACTATATCGTAAGGATTATCGTGGGCAAAAATACAGTCTGAATTATCGTTATGACTGGTTAGCTCAAAATTTAAATTTTTATGCAGATTATTCGGCTTATGACCGTGAATATATGAGTATTTCCTCACATTTGTATCAGCGTAATTTGGCTGATTTAACTGATCGTGAGTATGATGACTTTTTGTATAATTATAATCTAAAACAAAATATGGGCATCAGTGTTTCCAAGTCATTCCCAAATACACGTCTCGGTAATTTTAATTTAGCAGTTCGTAAAAATAACTATTGGGATGACAGCCAAGATTATTATCAATATAACCTGAGTTATGGCAATACATGGAACAGAATAAGTTATAACCTTGGCTTATCACGTACCGACTATTCAGATCATGCGCGTAAACGAGGCGATACTATTTATTTTTCCATGACCGTTCCACTCGATTGGCGCAAGAAAAATATGTCACTGAATGCCAGTGTTCAGCATGACCAAGATTCAAATACCACTTCAAATGTCAGTCTATCAGGCGTTTTGGGTGCGCATAATGAATTGAACTTTGGTGCAGGGGTGATTAATAATCAGCACGATACCTTATTTAATGGCAACATTAATTATTTATTGCCTGCCGTAAATCTAGGCGCAACCCTTTCAACCAATCAAAACAACACCCAGTATTCTTTATCCGCACAAGGTGCTGTTGTTGCCCATCGTTTTGGGATTACCCCAGTCAATACGTTGCCTGACACTTACACTATTGTGCATGCGGAAGAAGGGATGGGCGCTGTTGTTTCAAATGCTTGGGGGGTAAAAGTTGATCGCTTTGGAAATGCGATTTATCCATACAACACACCATACAGTAAAAATTTAATCACGCTTGACCCTGCTGATTTGCCTGCAAATGTGACTTTGGAATCTAACCAAACTGAAGTGATTCCACGTAGATATAGTTCACAACTTACTGAATTTAAAGCCAATAAATCAAGTAATATTTTACTGCGTATTCGTTACGCTTTAGATTCACAAATTGCGATGGGCAGTCAATTAAAGGATGAACAGGGCAATGTATTGGGTATTGTGGGTGCATCTAGCCAAGTGATCGTAGATAAACAAGAGGCATTATTGCATGATACATCTGTAGTTTGGGGAGCTGAAGCCAATCAACAGTGTAAGATTGGACCGATATCTAAGTCATTGTTAACACAAAAAAATACAGAAAACTTCAATATTATCAATGTGGAGTGTAAATAGATCATGAAGAAGTTACTTTTAATATTTACGCCACTATGCTTTTTATCAATGCAATCAATATTTGCAGCGACAGCGACATGTACGACTTACCCGACAATAGAATTTAATCGCACTAGCGGTACGATTAATATATTTCCTTATACGCAAACATTTAATGATACAACAAATGGGGTGTTGTTTAATAATTGTCAACCGCGAGGAAATGTTGCCGCCTTGGCGACATTTAGAGCTACGACAGGCAATACTGATTTAGTCGGTGTAAGTCCTTATGCCGTAAATAATAATATTACAATAACGGGTTCAACTGCGAATCCGACAACTTTAGCAGCAGCTAAGATTTGGTTAATTAATAATATGCGAATAGCATTTACTTTAAGATCAAATAATAATGTGAATCCTATATCGCAAGATATATTAACCTTAAATACTGATTATAATATTATGCCTTTAACCAGTAATGGGTCTTCAGCGATTATTAATGGTGAAAGCTATTTTACAGGACTTGGTAATAATGGAACACCAGATTCAGCAATGAGAAACAATCGATTTACCTTGAACCTGCTTTCCACTACAAAGCCGAGCATCGCTGTGATTGATGCACTCAATAATTCGACTGTACGAATTCATTTAGGCACTTTATCTTATAAATATGATGATTGGGGAAATGGTGGAACAAATCCTGCTCCAAGTGGTGTACCAAAAACGGGTACAACTGAGCTCTATGTAAATATCCAAATGAATTTTGTTTTACCTACATGTACGCTGGCAAACCAAATCGTGAATCTGGCACCCGTACCAATGGCAACATTGAACAGTAATCAAACAGCAAATGAACAACCTTTTAATGTCAATATTAATTGTACAGGAGCATTGCCCAATAAAGTTTTATTGGCAACAATTACCGATAGTTATACCCCAAGTAATATAAATAGCAATGGGATTTTAAAAAATTCACCAAGTTTAGCAAATCGAAGTAATGTCGATGTACAGTTAAGAGATAGTTCAGATGTGCCATTGGCGATTGGGACACAAAACCCTTTTTATTCAATTCCTACTGGTTCGACTGCAACGACATTTATTAAAGCGTTAAAAGCACGATATTACAGATCTTTAGCAACAGCAACACCAGGTTATGTTCAAACTCAGGCAACTGTTTCATTAGATTATCAATAATTAGAATATTATCAGTAAAGTGAATTCAATTTGATAAATCTATATTTGTTTAAAATAATTGTAGTGGAGTGTAAATAAATCATGAAGAAGTTACTTTGGTTATTTGCACCATTATGCCTTACGTCAACACAGATATTTGCAGCAAATTCGAATTGTGTAACCTATCCAATGATTGAGTTTAATCGCACAAGTGGCACAATTAATAGTTTTCCATATACACAAACATTTAATGATACAAATAACACCTTATTGCTAAATAATTGTACACCAGCGCCGTATACTGTTGCTGTAAGGGCAGTTTTTAAAGCGGCTTCTGGTAATACTGATTTAGTTGGCAGTAG
This sequence comes from Acinetobacter sp. WC-743, assembly GCF_000335555.1. NCBI lineage: Bacteria > Pseudomonadati > Pseudomonadota > Gammaproteobacteria > Moraxellales > Moraxellaceae > Acinetobacter > Acinetobacter sp. WC-743. The sequence goes on from NZ_AMFQ01000118.1 coordinate 18,464, forward strand.
TCCTTTTTCAGTTAGTAATGGTATTACTATTTCAGGTTCTAACGCTAATCCAACAACCTTAGCAGCAGCAAAGATTTGGTTGATGAATAATCTACGGATTGAATATAGATTAAGATCGAATAATGATATTAATCCTTTATCATTCGATATCTTGGCTTTAGATACGGATTATAGTGTAGTACCAGACACTAGTGCAGGACCGATTAAGATCATAAATGGTGAAGGCTATTATGCGGGATTAAATGGTAATGGTACAACCAATAGCGCAATCAGAAATAGCAGATTTAAACTGACTTTACTTTCTACAACTAAACCTTCAGCCGCTGTTATCGATGCTTTAAATAATTCAGTAGTTCGTATTCATTTAGGTACTTTTGCCTATAAATATGATGATTGGGGAGGGGCTTTAGGAAATGCACCACCCCCAAGTGGAAATCCTAAAGTTGGAACATCTGAAGTTTATGTGAACATCCAAATGAACTTTGCTCTTCCTACTTGCACCATGGCAAACCAAATAGTGAATTTAGCACCCGTACCGACAGCAACGTTGAACAGTAATCAAACCGCAAATGAGCAATCTTTTAATGTCAATATTTATTGTACTGCAGCAATGCCCAATAAAGTTTTATTGGCAACAATTACCGATAGCTATACCCCAAGTAATGTAAATACCAATGGCATATTAAAAAATTCACCAAGTTTAGCAAATCGTAGTAATGTCGATGTACAGTTAAGAGACAATGCTGATGTGCCATTGGCGATTGGGACACAAAGCCCTTTTTATTCGATTCCTGTTGGTTCAACTGCAACGACATTTATGAAAACATTAAAGGCACGTTATTATAGATCTTTAGCAACAGCTACTCCAGGTTATGTACAGACTCAGGCAACTGTTTCAATAGACTATCAATAAATCAATCAAAAGCTAAAAATATTCATTTTTAGCTTTTTGCGTATAAGAAACTAACTTCGATGTTTGATTTGTTAAAAAATGCATAGCATAAAATATTATTTCTTTTGATTAATTAAATCAATACGATAAAAATAGTATTGCAAGATTTAAAGCGTGTATTGTCATGTTTTAGTTCTAAAGTTTAATACGTTGGCTTAGGCGATATCTTACTTTTCAGAGATGAAAAGAGAGCAAAAATCTTTCTTTAACAGGGATCTTGCGCTGCAAACAAAGCAGTGCTTTGTTTTTGCTCATATCGCCTTTGAACGACTATGGCATCCATGCCATCTCACGATAGAAAGACCATCGATGTAAATCACGTGTATAAATAATCAGACGGTTTGACTCTATGTTTTATCACTCTTTAAAAATACGAAAATTCTACATCCTTATTTTTAAACTATGAAAAATATCTCGTGGCTTTGATTAAATTCATGGTATCTACATCCTGTAGATTTTCTAAGTTGCCTCTCCATCGGGGAAGAAAGTTGGAAAAGGGGATGTTGAAATACAACTATAAAAGCGGCTATAAAAATTTATGCGAGATCAACCAAATTCTTGATCACTATTGGCAAAGCCAAATTTATGCAGCAGGTTTTGTTGAGTTTGTTGCATTTCTTTAATCAACCAATCTCTAAAAATCACTTTTCTGTTGTCTTCTTCGATTGAAGAGGATGCCAATAGGTAATATGCTGAATCATCAAAGTGGAGATACTTTTCAACTTGAAAAAAATCGTGATCAAGTTCATGTTCAATCATGAAGCCAGAAACAATTGTTTGTCCTAAACCGGATAAACATGCCTCAATACATAAATAAAAGTGATCAAGCTCAATGGTGTTTAATTTTGAGATTTCAGGATATTCTTTCGCTAGGTAATTTTTAAACTTTGGACGTGATGAACTGAGTAACAAATTTGAGGCATTTTGTTGATTGGAATTCACCATAAACATAAATTCATCAATGATTTTGGTACTGAAAATATGATCACCCCAAGCAAAATCATTTCTTCGAATGGCAAGATCGATATCTTGATTTTGAAAATCTAGAGGTCCACCACCCGTTAAAAGGGTGATTCCAAAACCAAGATTTAACTCATTGAAGCTCACCATACGAGGAATAAGCCATTTCATCGAAATCGTGGGTTCACAAGAAATAATTAAATTATTGCTTTTATATTTTTGCTGTTTAATGCTAATGACACAATGATCAAGTTGATTAAACACATGTTGGCAACAATCTAAAAGAACTTTACCTTCTGCAGTCAAAATTAAAGATTTATTCTTTCTTTCAAATAAAGCAACATTCAGTAGATCCTCTAAATTTTTAATTTGTCGACTTACTGCGCTTTGAGTAACATATAGGCGTTCAGCCGCAATGGTTACACTTCCCTCAATCGCCACATAATAAAAAAACTTTAATGAATTAAGCGATAATCTTTCTATCATGTTAAAGGCTCTTGTAATCCATACATTGAATTAATTGATGTACTGATTGATGTAATCAAGTATTAGTACTTTATTTTAATGGATATTATAATTTTTTGTAATGTATCGCAATGTATTTAGTCGTAAAGATTAGTAAAAATCATCTATTTTATTTAATTTTTATCATGTTTACAGGCACATTTTCCATACATATGATATAAGAAAAGTGCGGGTGAATCCGTTAAGTGCACCTCATTTTGATCAATAAAATAGGTTTGATTCTTGTTTTGGTCTAATACAGTTAAAAATTTATTTTGCCGATCAATTACAATGCCATGAGTTGTTCTTTTAATATACTCAAAGTTTTTATCAAGATGACCCGTATTAAAAAAAACGGAGTCACCAATTTTAATTCGCCATTTTGAAATATCTTTGAGTAGACCACAATGTTTACAGGTCCACTTTTTGGTTTTGAATGAAATGTTGGGTTTAAGCATTAATTTTCTCCTTTTGATTATTTTCTCATATCTTAAATTTTTATTTAATTGAATAAATTTTTATTATTTTAATGATTTTATTGAATAATTAGGGTCTTTAACTAATTTTTTTTTAAGATAAGAAAATTTTTCTAAATTCAATTGTGTTTTATTTATCTCTTCAATTAACCAGTTTTTGAAAACAACTTTTCGATAGTCCTCTTCTAAAGGAGATGCTGATAGTAAATAGTAGGAAGAGCCATCATGAAATGGCTCTGTTATCGGCTCTAAGTTGCCATTATTTAAGTCTTTTTCGATCATGTATCCAGATACTATTGTTGAGCCTAAACCAGATAAGCATGCTTCGATACAAAGATAAAAATGATCAAGCTCTTTATAATTCAGCTGTGTGATCTTATCTCTAATATGATTGATCTTTAATAAAGTCCCCCAGAACTTCTGTCTCGAAGATGATATTAAAATGTTATTATTATGTTTGGTTGAATTTTTAACAAAGAACATGGTTTCATCCATGAGTTTGATGCTGTAAATATGTTCTTTCCAATTAATATCATCCCTACGTATGGCGATATCAACATTGCTAAAATTTACAGTTTTATCATTTGTGGTAATTTTTAAATCAAAACCACTGTTTAATTCATTAAAATCTTTTAATCTGGGAATTAGCCATTTCATACATAATGTGGATTCACAAGAAATTACCAGTTCTTTGATATTTTCCTTTTTATTGTCAAGACGAATAAGACATTTATCAATTTCATGAAAAATGCCTTGACAACAATTCAGAAGTAATAAACCTTCATTGGTTAACTCTAAGGTTTTACCTTTTCTGATGAAAAGAACCGTATTTAGATCATCCTCTAAGTTTTTTATTTGTCGACTAACCGCACCCTGTGTAACAAAAAGCTTTTCTGAGGCAATTGTCACACTTTCATACATCGCTACATAATAAAAAAACTTAAATGAGTTTAATGAAATCCTTTTAACCATTTAAGACCTTGCTCTATATTTGTGGGTTTTGAGGTTATATTTATATGAATAAACAGGATTAGTTTATATAGTGAAGTTATTCTTAGCAATCTTATTAATTTGATGATTAATCAAGTGTATGATTGAGAAAATGTAATACATTTTTTTATAACGATAAAAATTGATTTTTATTATTTTGCTCTTAATTTTTCTTTACAAAAAATCATGTTTTTTATTGAATATAAGTAATGTGATGTTTTTTTACTTAAGTTGTTTCATTAGATTTATTAATTAGTTTTCCGTTTTGTGTTGATTGTTTTGAAAATTCTATAGGGTAAATTATGAGTGTTGTTGGTGATTTTTGAAATAATTTTCTAATGTTGTTTGGTTTTATTTTTGTGCGATTTTTTTATTTAAAAGCCGAATTTTATTTAAAAAATTATTTACATTTTTTTGAATTTTTTATTTATACACAATGCATCATTAAAAGGATAAAGATGACTTAAATATGAACAATCCATAAAGATAAATAAATACGTTTAATTAAAGTCATTCATCCTGATTATTTTAAAATTACAATGATCGTTAAAGAAATGATTTCAAACACTTGACCTTACAATAATGGCAACTTTTATCATGAGTTTACGATTAATTAAGGAGCCAAATATGGAATTCCATGTTGAAAATATGACCTGTGGTGCGTGCGTGCGCCGTATAGCAAAAGCGATTCAAACATTAGACGAGGACGCAGAAATTATCGCGGATACACCGAACCGTCATTTGAAAGTCAGTACAATCGTGACTGAAGAAGATGTAAGAGGGATGCTTGTTGAAATTGGCTATCCGGCACGATAAAATCTGAGGCATAAAAAAGCTACTCTGGTCAGTAGCTTTTTTTATATTTATTCACATAAACTAAAAATAACGTGAATTCGGCTTAAAGGATTTTAATTTAAGAGGAGCTAAAATCTGTTGAATTTCTGAGTTATCGTCTTTTACAAGTAGTAAAGCGTACAACAGAGCTCTTGCGTTAGTCAAAATTTGAGCAGCTGTGATCTTTGTTATATAGTTAATCTGTTGAAAAATTCATACAGTAGAATATCATTTCTGTTGATCAATAAAATTAAAGCGATCAATATATTGTTTGATGATATACGCCTTGCACTGCCACGCTTTAGCTCTAGAGTTTAAATTGTTTTGCGTAGGCGATACTTTACTTTTCAGAGATGAAAAGTAACAAAAATCTTCCGTTGAGCGAGGGGTACATCCTAATACCCCCGCTCAACATGGCGTCATCCATGTCGCCTCGTGATAGCAAGACTGTTTATGATTCAAAAGTACAAAATAAATGAATCATCCAAATCACTTGTATGAATAATCAGGCGGTTTGACTATATAAGGTATTGCATATAGCTAAATGACCCAAAAACCTACTTTCGCAATAGGTCTAACGTTAAAGCTGAAAATATCGTGGTTAGCAGTCCTATTTTTGATCGATGTCGTGTATGTTCAAGATCAAATTGACTTTTCATTAAATTAAATGGTGATTCAATAATGCCTCGCTTTCTTAATACCGCACGATCAAGTGGGTCTAAAGCTTGTGGCTTCATATTTCTTTTAATTCGTGTGATTAGTTGAACACCCATCTCAGTAAGACGAACTTTCCAATTTTCGCCAATATAACCACGATCACCAAACATTTTCCCCTTTAGTTTTGATGACTGAACTAAATCAGGTAAAACTTTACGATCATCCACGTTACCTGTTGTAATACAATAAGAAACGAATTGTCCAACATGGTCACAAATTAAATGTAATTTAAAGCCATAAAACCAATCTACTGAACTTTTTCCTCGACTGGCACTATCAGTTAATACACGATGTTGATTTATTCTTTTGTTATGGCATACAGCAAGTTTAGTAGAGTCAATGAAGGCGATTCCAACGGATGATACTTTTGAGCGCTCAATTTGTGTTGCTATGAGTGAACATATATTGCTTAATATCATCGGAAATATCTGAACAAAAATCATCAATTAAGCAAAAAAGTGATATAAGCTGTATATCTATAGGCATTTGAGGATATTCAGTTTTTGTCGTGATTAAATTGTGACTCAAATGCCTATTCTTTAACAGTTTTCTTATCTCGGATTCGGGTTAAAAATAGATGAAGATTTAAGCTTTGGATGTGCCAAGAGGTGACAGGGATAAAGTATCGTTATGGTGATGCACATCACTTATTTCGAGATCTGTTGTCTGCAATCCATCAAGAATAGGGCAGTCTGGTCGATGGTCGCCAGCACAACAATTGATTAAATTCTGTAAAGTCTCCGTCATTTTCTGCAATTCAAAAATCCGCAATTCCAGTTTTTCAATATGAGATTGTGCTAATTTTTTCACATCTGCACTTTGTCTTTTTTTATCATTCCATAAATCGAGAAGATCGGTAATTTCACTGACTGAAAAACCCAATGTTCTTGATTTTCTAATAAATTTTAAGCGCTCTACATCTTGGGCACTGTATGAGCGATAACCTGAATTATTGCGTCCGACAGCGGGAATTAAACCAATTTGTTCATAGTAGCGAATCATTTTGGCAGATATACCGACAGCTTTAGACAGTTTTCCAATGTTCATCTGAGTCTCCTTGGATGTTATTGTGCAGTCAACGTCGGGTTAAACCGACGTAAACGTAAAGCATTTCCTAAAACGAATACACTTGATAATGCCATTGCACCTGCAGCAAATATGGGTGATAAAAGAATACCGTAAGCAGGATAAAGCAGCCCTGCCGCAACGGGGATTAACAGAACGTTGTAAGCAAATGCCCAGAATAGATTTTGATGAATATTACCAATGGTTGCTTTGGACAATGCAATCGCATTGGCAACACCCTGTAAGTTTCCAGACATCAATACGACATCTGCGGATTCGATCGCAACATCTGTTCCTGTACCAATTGCAAGACCAACATCTGCTTCCGCCAAAGCAGGTGCATCATTGATACCATCTCCAACAAAAGCGATGTTGCCATGTTGTGCTTTTAGCTGTTTTATCGCGTCTACTTTTCCTTCGGGTAGGACTTCTGCGATCACTTGATCAATACCTAATTTTCTCGCGATGGCTTGCGCTGTACGCGCGTTGTCACCTGTGATCATCGCGACTTCGAGACCCAATTGGTGTAAGGCTTTAATTGCACTTGGTGTGGTGGATTTAATTGGATCAGCAACGGCAATAATACCGGCTAACTCGTGATCAATCGCAACATAAAGTGGAGATTTTCCCTCATCTCCTAAACGTTGTGCGGTATTTGCAAATGGTGAAATATCCACATTTAACTGAAGCATGTAACGATCTGCACCGACATGAATCGTATGCCCATCGATCGTTGCTAAAACGCCCATACCAGTGACAGAGTCAAAACTATCCACACGAGAGAGTTTAAGATTTTGCCGTTTTGCTGCATCGACGATTGCTTGCGCGATCGGATGTTCGGAACGCGACTCTACAGCTGCGACCAAACTTAAAACATGTTCATATTTGAAATTTTGAGTGACCTCAAAATCCGTTAATACGGGACGACCTTCTGTTAAAGTTCCAGTTTTATCTACAGCAACAATTTTAGAGTCTTTAAGCAGTTGTAATGCTTCACCTTTGCGGAACAACACGCCTAATTCAGCACCGCGTCCTGTACCCACCATAATTGATGTTGGTGTTGCTAAACCCATGGCACAAGGGCATGCGATAATCAAGACAGCCACAGCATTGACCAAAGCAAAAGTTAAGGCTGGTGATGGACCAAAAATAAGCCAGATTAAAAAAGTGAGTGTCGCTGCCAACATTACGGCAGGAACAAACCATAATGTGACTTTATCAACCACAGCTTGAATCGGCATTTTAGAGCCTTGTGCTTGTTCAACTAAGCGAATAATTTGAGCAAGCATGGTTTCACCGCCAACAGCAACAGCAGTAAAGGTCAAAGTACCATTTTGATTAATAGTACCCCCGACAACATCACTTTCAACCTTTTTCTCAACAGGAATAGGTTCTCCAGTAATCATGGATTCATCAACGAAACTTTGCCCATCCACCACCTTACCATCGACTGGAATTCGTTCACCTGGCTTCACAATGATAAAGTCACCTACAACTACTTCATCTATAGGAATATCGACGACTTGATTGTTACGCGATACATGTGCGATTTTTGCTTGTAAATTGACTAAGCGTTGTATGGCTTCGGAAGTTCTTCCTTTTGCTTTTGCTTCGAGAAAACGACCAAGTAAAATCAAGGCAACGATAACAGCTGCCGCTTCATAATAAACGTTGACGGTGCCAGCGGGTAAAATCTGCGGTGCAAATGTTGCAACAAGAGAAAAAAGATAGGCCGCTAATGTACCTACAGCCACCAGTGAATTCATGTCTGGCGCGAAGCGGAACAGAGCAGGGAAACCATGTACATAAAACCTGCGACCAGGGATAATCAGCACTAAAGTGGTCAGAATAAATTGTAGGTACCAACTATTTTGTATACCGATGGTTTGTGCAATCCAGTGATGCAGACTAGGGAAGATATGCGAACCCATCTCTAGTATAAAAACTGGGAGAGCAAGAACTGTTGCTAACGTTAAATCTCTTTTTAATTCACTTCGTTCTTTGTCTTTTTTCTCAAGATGCTGTGTTTGATTAGGAACTGCATTTTGGATTTGTTTGGCATCATAGCCGGCTCGATCTATGGCGGCAATGAGTGCATCGACGCTGGCATGACCACTGACAGTTGCGCGCTCAGTCGCTAAATTCACAACCGCTTCTTTTACGCCATCAACTGCTTTTAATGCTTTTTCAACACGACTTACGCAGGAAGCGCAGGTCATTCCATCGATGGAGAATTCAATTTTTTCATCGATAACATCATAACCAACTTGTTCAACAGCTTGAATGAGCTGTTGACGTTGTATTGGTTTATCGAGTGAAATATCTGCGCGCTCTGTTGCTAAGTTTACGACAGCATCTTTTACACCATCCACTTTTTTAAGCGCAGTTTCTACACGACCCACACAACTGGCACATGTCATCCCCTCGATTTGTAAGTTCATTTTTAAATCAGAATCAGTACTATATGGAGAATTTGCCATCATTTATACCTTACTATTTTCTTGAATGATTTAATCCTAAACTCTTCCATCATGGGAAGGTCAAGCGAAATATAATCAATCTGTAGTAAAACTCATATCGTAAAATAGAATTTCTCTTGATCAATAAAATGAATGAGATGAATCTATTGTTTAAAAATATTTAGCTTTCGTTGCCATGCTTTACATCTAAAATTTGAATAACGTTGTATAGATGATGTCTCACTTTGTCTAAATCATTTTTTTGTTTAACCGCGTTCTTATGCTGCAAACAAATCAGAGTTTGTTTTTGCTCATACACTCCCACTCAACATGACGATATCCATCTCGCATCACGATAGAATGCCCATCCATGCTTGCAAAAATAAATGAATCACTGAAGCATCTAACAACTTGTATAAAAACAGAAAGTTTATTGAATATGCATGATCGAAATAAAATTACTTATGTGAATCATCAGACGATTTGACTATTGTGTAAGATGTATCCTTAAAAATATAAGCCAAACAAGCTGATACTTTATTTAATATTTGGATGGGCTTTGGAACGAAGCAAGACTAAAGATGAGGCAATACAGTCTAAGAACAGTAAGTCTTGCATTTTGAAAAAAGCTAAGCAAAAAGTATGACAGGGTCAGTCCGTATAGGTCACTCATTCAATCCCGACGACTGTTGTAATATAGGCCGTGGTAAACAGAATCATAAACCCAATCGACATTTCAAACAAAATGGCATAACCCAGATATCGTCCAAATTGAGGTTTGTGCAGTTGCGGGGTAAAAAACCATTTGTTAAATGCAGCGAGAAGTAATATACAACCAACAAACAAGATTTTGAGTATAAATCCATAGCCATAAGGGGTGCTGGTCAAGGTATCAATATCTTTAAATAAAAGCACCGCAACACTTGCACCACAAACAATTAAGATGCCCACAATAAATCCAGCAATCTGCCCAAATAAATGTGTACGGTCTTTCAAAGCAAGTCCTTCCAATTGACGGGTAGCTTTGAATAATGGATATAAAGCACCCATCCAAACGGAAATGAATAGTACATGAACTGTCAGTAGAATTTGAGCAAAAAAAGGTAAGTTTGCTGCATGCCCAGTTTGAGAAAAACTATAGGCAAGCGGTAGCAAGAATAGCCCAAATAAAAATCGTTCAAACATAGACGTCTGTGTGGTTTTTTGAGTGAACTTGATGAACAATAAAAGCAGAAGAACGAGAAAAATAAGGATACGTCCAATCAACATTTGACCAGTAACTGTATTCAAGAGGATCTGGATATACGTCGTATTGAATATTCCAGCAAACCCTGAATCTGCAAAACTACCGACCAGAATGAAAAAACCAGCAATGCTAGAGATCAGCCCTAAACCTGCTCCAAAGCACATATATTGAAGAATGCTTTTTTTCAGTGAGATGAAACGATTAAATAACAAGTAACAAAATGCGCCACCTGTAATAAATGCCATGCTTAAATACAAAGTGACTTTGCTCAGCCAAGTTAATCCAATCCAATATTCAGAAATCATGATTTTCCCAAATCAATACGGTGCTAGAAATCTGCTGGTGTTTCATTGACGATTCAAATATTTTATTGGAGCGTGAAACTATACTCACCACTCATGTTATGCCCATCTTTGCCCATGGTTGTCCATGTCACAGTGTATTTTCCTTTTTTAAGATTTGGAACTGGAACATTAAAGGATTTTTTAAGGTCATGATTCACTTTGTAGTTCAATGAAATATTTTTTTGTTGAGCATCTATTAACTTAATGTTCATCAACATGACCTCTTCTCCAAAATTGAGAGTGAGGTTTTTAGGTTGATCCGTCACAGTTGCATTCATGGCTGGAACTGCGCTGAGTAATTTTACATGAGCAAGTGCGCTGGTTGCTGTGAAAAGCAGCGTAATACCAAGAAATATGCTGGATACTGTCGAGATTTTCTTTTGAAAAAAGCGCATATGAAACTTCCTATTAATAAGATAATGGTTAAGCAACCGTATCACCTCAGTCTCTACGATTGCTTAACTATTCAATTATTCAATATCCAAACATACAATAGTATGACTTTAAAATTACATTTCTGTTGTTTAGTAAAATTAAATAATGCGCGATGATAAATTGTCGGCTTGAACACTATTGAAGCCAACAACGTGTAGAAAGGAGCATCTGTCACAACAATCGAAGTATTAAATTAAAGAGCATGTGAAAAAAATCACGGAGAGAAATATGGAACACGAACAAAAAGTGCAAACTATAGAAAACTCTATGAAAGACCCTGTTTGTAATATGAATGTAGATATAAAAAATGCGCTTCAGCATGATTTTGAAGGGAAAACGTATTATTTCTGCAGTGAGAAATGCCAATCAAAATTTAGCGCAGCTCCACATTTATACACCTCCAGCAATAAGGAAATACAACATCCAGTAGGACATGAAAAGGCAAGTCATTCACACCATTCTGCTCAGCCAAGTGAGAAGGATCAATCTCTTCAAAACTCCGCGACAATTTATGTATGTCCGATGCATCCTGAGGTTCGACAAGATCATCCAGGAAATTGTCCTAAATGTGGTATGACCTTAGAACCAGAATTGCCCACTTTAGAAAATGAAGATCATTCTGAATTAGAGGATTTTCAAAAGCGTTTTTGGTGGACCTTACCAATCACGATTATTGTTGTTTTTCTTGCTATGTTTGGTCATCAAGTGAACTGGTTTAAGATGTCGACGCAAAGTTGGATTGAGTTGGTTTTAACCTTACCTATCGTGTTTTGGGCAGGTCGCCCATTTTTTATTCGTTGTTGGCAGTCCGTTGTAAACCGAAATCCAAATATGTGGACATTAATTGGTTTAGGAACAGGTGCTGCATTTGTCTATAGTGTAGTTGCAACAATAGCTCCTCAGGTTTTTCCTGACTCTTTCGTTTCCATGGGGCGTGTATCGGTCTATTTTGAGGCAACTGCCGCAATCATTACACTGACTTTATTAGGACAGGTTTTAGAATTAAAAGCCCGTTCCCAAACTTCAGCCGCGATTAAATCATTACTTGGTCTTGCCCCAAAAACAGCAAGAAAAATCAATGCTGATGGAACTGAAGAAGATGTTGAACTGAGTTCTGTACACGTTGGAGATGTATTAAGAGTTAGACCGGGTGAAAAAGTACCCGTTGATGGCGTTATTGTAGAGGGACAAAGTTCTATCGATGAATCTATGCTGACTGGTGAACCTTTACCTGTCAATAAAAAAATTGGAGATCAAGTGATTGGAGCGACTTTAAATACAAGTGGCTCATTGATTATACGTTCAGAAAAAGTGGGTTCTGCGACCATGCTTTCCCAAATTGTGCAGTTGGTTTCGCAAGCTCAGCGATCAAAGGCACCGATGCAACGTATGGCAGATCAAGTTGCAGGAAAATTTGTCATGGTTGTGATTGGCGTATCGATTGCTACTTTCATCGGATGGGGGATTTTCGGACCTGATCCAAGTTGGGTATATGGTTTAATCAATGCTGTTGCTGTTTTAATTATTGCTTGTCCATGTGCTCTGGGCTTGGCGACGCCCATGTCCATTATGGTATCAACTGGAAATGGGGCGACAAAGGGCGTGCTGTTTCGCGATGCTGCTGCAATTGAAAATTTACGTAAAGTCGATACCTTAATTATTGATAAAACAGGGACGCTCACTGAAGGGAAGCCGAGATTTGATCGTGTTATTGCCACAGAAGGTGTTTCAAGTGATGATGTATTACGTTTGGCGGCAAGTTTAGATCAAGGAAGTGAGCATCCTTTAGCCGAAGCCATAGTGCACGCTGCTCGTGAACGAAATATTGAATTAACGACACCTGAATCTTTTGACTCTGACTCTGGAATCGGGGTGATGGGTAAAGTAGAAGGTTTGAGCTTAGCGCTTGGTAATACTGCTTTAATGCAACAGTTGGATGTTTCTGTGGATGCTTTAGTACCTCAAGCAGAGAAATTAAGATCTGAGGGTGCCAGTGTCATGTATCTGGCAGCAGATGGGTATCTAATGGGGTTACTGGCAGTTTCTGATCCCATAAAAAGCAGCACGCTAGAAGCGATCGAAATTTTAAAGAAAGATGGTATGACGATCGTAATGGCAACAGGCGATGGTATGACTACTGCTCGTGCAGTGGGGGTAAAACTGGGAATAGACCAAGTTTATGGCGAAGTTAAACCCGCAGATAAACTTGATTTGGTCAGTAAATTACAAAGTGAGGGGCGCATTGTTGCAATGGCAGGAGATGGCATTAATGATGCACCAGCCTTAGCAAAAGCTGATGTTGGCATTGCAATGGGAACAGGTACTGATGTTGCAATGAATAGCGCTCAAGTCACTTTGATTAAGGGTGATCTTAGAGGAATTGGGACTGCGCGCGCACTTTCTGAAGCAACTGTCCAAAATATGAAGCAAAATTTGATGTTTGCTTTTCTTTATAATGCTTTGGGAATACCTATTGCCGCAGGAGCGCTTTATTTCTTTACAGGTTGGTTGTTGTCTCCAATGATCGCTGCGCTTGCAATGAGTTTGAGTTCTGCTTCCGTGATCGCAAATGCATTACGTTTACGGCTAAGTGCATAAAAAGTTCATATTCTGAGAGGTTGTTAAAACGTGTGCTGTAAAAAACCGTACTTGGTTTTTTACCCTATTGAGCGAGGGGAACTTACACCCTCGCCCAACAGGGCGACATCCATGTCGCCTTAGGTTAGAAAGACCATCTATGATTCAAAAATAAATCTCTAAAAGTGTCTAATCATTTTTATAAAAGCATAAAGTTTATTGAATATGAATAATTGAAATCGAATCACTTCTATGAAGAATCAAATGGATTGACGATCTTGACCTATTGATTCGCAATTGTGATTGAAATGCATAGTCAAAGTATTAATTCTTAAAAATAATCGAAAAAATCACCAGCCCATCTCTAGATTCTGCATAAATCAGTGCGTTGTGCATATCCAATATTGACTTGGTGATTGCCAAGCCAAGCCCTGTGCCATCTTCAACTCTTTGACGAGATGCATCAGTCCGATAAAAGCGGTCAAATACACGTGATAATTGTTCTGGAGAGAGGGCAGGACCTTCATTTTCTATCGAAAATAAAGTATTTTCTGTATGTTGTTGAAATTTAACACGAATGACTGAATTTGCTTTTCCATATTTAATCGCATTGGAAAATAAATTGCTTAAAGCACGGCGTAACATGGTTGGATCAGCATTGACTTTACCTGAACCTGATTGTTCAAAACGGATATTTTTTTCCGCAGCGAGTGCATCATAAAACTCAAATAATGCTTCGATTTCTGTAGCTAAATCAATCTGTTCAACTTTGGCTAAAGTTAAACCATTTTCTGCTTTTGCTAAAAACAACATATCCGAGACGATTCTTGCCAGATGTTCAAACTCTTCTAAATTGGAAAATAAAACTTCTTTATAGGCATCTATATCACGGCTACGAGAAAGACAAACTTGTGTTTGTGTCATTAAGTTATTGATCGGAGTACGGATTTCATGGGCTAAATCTGATGAAAAGTCTGAGAGCTTTTCCAGCGCAAATTCCAAACGATCGAGCATTTCATTAAATGCAATGGTCAAAGGTTTTAATTCCAAAGGAGTATTTTTAAGTTCTAAACGAACAGAAAGATGTTGTGCTGAAATACTTTCTGCGACTTTCGCCATTCTTTGCACAGGACGTAAGCCACGCCATGCGGCGTACCAACCCAAAAACATCAAACACAGTGTACCAATTAAACCGATATAAAACAGTTGGCGCCTAAACTCGTTTAAAAAGATTAAATGCTCGGAGGTGTCGATACCCACTAGAATTTGGGTAGATTGAACAATATTATTGCTTTTAATATTTTTTTTATAAATAAATCCACGATAGGTTTTATCTTGTACTTTCCATTCAATCCACGGATAGTGCTGAGATTTGGTGTTTTTCTGTGTGGCAATAATGGCATTGGTTGAACTAAAAATAATCTTACCTGTTGGTCGTTCAACTTGAACAATCAGATTATCATGCCCAATGAGTGCATCATTTAATGAGATGGACAGCTCAAACGAGTCGGTGGGGTTTTGCGCTAATAGGCTATGAATGAGTTGGATTTTTCCATCAAGTAACTTTTGGTCTTCTTTCTCAAAGTGCCGTGTGACGCCTTTATGGATGACTAATCCCATTGTCATTAGAATAGTAATGGTAGAAAAAGAAAAAATAATGGCAATTCTAAAACTTAAAGCATTAAACAGCCGATTACTCATCTTCTACCTCAAGCACATAGCCCATTCCGCGAACATTTTGAATCAGTTTCGGCATAAAATCTTGATCGACTTTATTTCTCAAACGTTTAATTGCAACTTCAACCACATTGGTGTCACTGTCAAAGTTCATGTCCCAAACTTGCGATGCGATGAGTGCTCGAGGAAGAATTTCTCCGCGTCTGCGCATGAATAATTCCATCAGTGCAAATTCTTTTGCAGTGAGATCAATACGTTGTCCTGCGCGGGTAACACGACGTTTTCTTAAATCTAGCTCAAGATCTGCAATCCGAATTAAGTTACTGTCTTCTCTTTGTTGTCCACGACGAAGCAGACTTTTAATACGTGCTAATAATTCTGCAAAGGCAAAAGGTTTAACCAAATAGTCATCTGCACCTAGATCTAGTCCTTTAACTCGATCTTCAATTTGATCACGTGCGGTTAAAAACAAAATAGGCATGGTTTTTCCGCTCTTACGGACATCATGAATGATATGCCAACCATCTAGCTCTGGTAGC
This sequence comes from Acinetobacter sp. WC-743, assembly GCF_000335555.1. Lineage (NCBI taxonomy): Bacteria > Pseudomonadati > Pseudomonadota > Gammaproteobacteria > Moraxellales > Moraxellaceae > Acinetobacter > Acinetobacter sp. WC-743. The sequence continues at coordinate 34,239 of NZ_AMFQ01000118.1, forward strand.
ATGACATCTAAGATAATCAGGTCATATTCTTCGTAAAGCGCTTGATGTCTGCCCATGCGTCCATCTGTGACCCAATCAGTCATATAACCAGCTTCAGATAAACCTTGTTTGAGATAATCACCAGTTTTTTGTTCATCTTCGACCAATAAAATTCTCATTGTAATTTCCTCAAGTGCCTATCTCATTCGGTGTCATCATAACGTTATAAAAGCAAATATGCCTATGAATGACATAAATGTCATTTTCATGTCATCTTGAAGTTTGAGTCACTGTCTTATTGTAGAGCGAATCAAAGCCAACTTGGGTGACAAAATGCAAAAAATATTCAGTAAAAGTGTAATGGTATTCATGTGTATAGGGGCATTAATCGGCACTACACAAACTTGGGCACATGGTGATGAACATAAAACAACTGACGGTAAAACTACAGTAAAAAAACAGGAGAAGTGTAAAGAGCCTTGTAAACCAACCAAGGAAAGTAAAACTCAAAAAAATGATCATTCACAACATCAGCATGGAAACTCGACTGATATGTCGAAAATGGATCATTCAAAGATGTCAAATAAAACTTCTAAATAATCCAATGAAAATCGGGATGCAACACTGAGACATGAGTAGGAGCTTACACACTATGGTCTAGTTTTAAACAACATAATGTGTGGCTTCATGGATGAATAGTTTTAACAACTTAGTCGAGTCTGATCCCTATTTTTAATTTTGGAGTTAAAAAAATGTCAAAAAATCAAAGTTTACAAGATCCCTTTTTGAATGCACTTCGAAAAGAGCATATCCCTGTTTATATTTTCTTAGTCAATGGAATTAAACTACAAGGGCATATTGAGTCCTTTGATCCTTATGTTGTTTTGCTAAAAAATACCATGGGTCAAATTCAGATTATATATAAACACTCGATTTCTACTGTATTTCCAACACGTAATCCACGTCCTAATATTGGCGTTTATTTGTCTCAATTTGGTGCTCGATATGGTTTTGGTCGTCCAGATGATTTGGAGGATGAAACTCAATATGAAGCGTTTTCACAAAATGAAATGAATGCTCATAGTCAGGAATAATGAGCGCGAATGGCCTTATGCCTTATAGAATTTTCATGTTGACCATGTTCAATGATTTAAAGTGTTCAAGATATTTCTAAACTATTTAGGGAATTTAAATTTAAAAAAAGACCCACAGTGAATGTGGGTCGATACAATGTAGGGCAAAATCATAACAACCCGATCATAGCCTGCTCAAACGATTTAAATTTTTTATAAAAATACAATCAATAAAATAATACCCAATACGACACGATACCATGCAAAGACTCTTAAGGTATGTTTTTCAACAAATTTTACCAAAGCTTTAACCACCAAAATAGCGGCAATAAATGCTGCAACAAAGCCCACTGAAATATTCATCAGATTATCAGACGTCAAAACATCAGCATTACGAATTAAATCATAGGTTGCAGCACCTAACATGGTCGGCATTGCCAAGAAAAATGAAAATTCAGTGGCCGCTTTTCGCGATAAGCCTGATAACATTCCGCCGATGATGGTTGCACCAGAACGCGATGTTCCAGGGATCATGGCAACGCATTGTGCAAAACCCACCAAAATAGCTTGTTTCAAGGTGATGTCAGTGGCTTCTATGGTTTTTGGCTCAAACTTTCTGGCTTCAACGGCAAAAATAATCAAACCGCCAATAATTAAAGCAAAAGCAACAACTAGGGGGCTAAACAACACCTGTTTAATAAAGTCAACAGCAAGTACGCCAATCACCACAGCGGGTATAAAGGCAACCAAGACATTAATTGTAAAATGTCTGGCATGTACATCACCTGAGAAAAAGCCACGTACTAATTCGATGATTTTTTGACGGTATAACCAGCATACAGCCAAGATTGCCCCGAGTTGGATCACCACTTCAAATACTCGACCTGAATCTGAGTGGAAGTCGATCAAATGCCCAAATAGAATTAAGTGACCAGTACTGGAAATCGGTAAAAACTCGGTCAGACCCTCAATAAGCCCCAAAAACAAAGCTTTGAATAGTTCAAAATTTTCCATAAATGAAATAAGCAAGAATTTAAAAAATTGAACCTTTTTAATGTATTTAACGCTACTTATAAATGAAAAAAGACAAAATTTTACGAAATTTTTACGCAGTTGATCTGACCGAGAATAGAGAGTTTACGGGCTATTTTCCGATACTGGGAAATGGAATATCCCAGTGTTTAGGATGGAAAAGATGAGTGCTAAATATATAGCGCATCAACAAGTACAGCATCCAAAAATATGCTTACGACAAAAACTTAAAAAATATGCCCAAATTAATAGGATTGGCATGTCTCAGTTCAGTCTTTCAAACCAAGGAGCAAGGTCATGTTAGAGTTTATTTTGCTCTTGGTCATTGTGACTGCACTGGCTTATCCCTTAGGAAAGTATCTTGCATGGATTATGCAGAATGGCAAGATGAAAATTGACCCACTGTTCAATTGGATTGAAAAGCCGATTTATGCGCTATTGGGGACAGACCCTAAACAGGGGATGAATGTTAAAACCTATTCACTGAGTTTTGTGATCAGTTGTTTGGTGATTGGATTGATCACTTGGTTGTTGTTTATGTTCCAAGCCAGTCTGCCACTAAACCCAAATCATGCACCTAATATGTCATGGGATTTGGCACTGCATACGATGGTTTCATTCCTAACCAATACCAACCAACAGCATTACTCTGGTCAAAGCCAATTGTCATATTTGTCTCAGATGGTGGGGATCGTTGGTTTGCAAATCATCACTCCAATGATGGGGTTGGCGATGGTTGTTGCAACAGTCCGTGCTTTATTCTCTTTACCAACAAATGATTTTTCCACAGCAGATCATTCAATACCATTTAATAGTAAAGTTCAAAAAATAAATGTCGGGAACTATTGGGCAGATGTGATTCGCCCTACATTTCGTTTTTTGATTCCGTTGTGTATGGCGTGGTCATTGTTATTGAATAGCCAAGGCGTTCCAGCAACCTTTCAAGGTGGTCCAGACGTTCAAGTAGTAGATCAATCCACTGAATTAAAAACACAAAAAATTCCTTTAGGTCCTGTTGCACCGATGGTTGCCATTAAGCAACTCGGTAGTAATGGGGGAGGATGGTATGGACCAAACAGTAGTGTGCCATTAGAGAATCCAACACCACTGTCTAACTTTTTAGAAATGATTGCCATTTTACTGATTCCAGTCTCTGTTATTTTCATGTTGGGTTTTTTCACCAAACGCGCAAAATTTGCAGGCTTTGTCTTTGGTTCAATGCTGTTCATGTCCGTGCTTTCTGCGACCATTGCGATTTGGTCTGAAAGCCTTTCTTCTACGGCATCACAACTCTATGCAATGGAAGGAAAGGAACTACGTTTTGGTGAAGCATCTTCCGCACTTTGGGCAGCAGTGACCACACAAGTCAACAATGGATCAGTGGATATGATGCATGACTCGGCATCCCCTTTAACAGGTCTAGTGGCGCTCGCCAACATGCTGATAAATGCCATCTGGGGTGGGATTGGTTGTGGTTTACAGCAATTCATTATTTATCTGTTTTTGGCTGTCTTTATCGCAGGTTTAATGACAGGACGTACTCCTGAATTATTCGGACGTAAGATTGAAGCAGGCGAAATTAAATTATTGGCAGTGGTGATTTTGATTCAACCCATTGTGATTCTCACTTTAACTTCAATTGCTTTATTTTTCCCTGAATTGACGGGTAACAGTAATCCACAATATCACGCGGTTTCCCAAGTCCTGTACGAATATGTTTCTGCTTTTGCCAATAATGGTTCAGGTTTTGAAGGCTTGGCAGACAATACGGTGTGGTGGAATGTCACATGTGTTATTGCTTTATTACTTGGTCGCTTTCCGACTTTAATCATACCGCTCATTATTGCTGCACGTTTGGCTGCTAAACGTCAAGCGCCTGAAAGCAAAGGCAGTTTAAAAGTTGAGACCCCAACATTTGCTTTTACGCTGATTGCCATTGTGGTGATGTTGACCTTATTACAATTTATGCCAGTCCTAGTCTTAGGACCGATTGCTGATCATCTGTTATTGGTACAAGGTTAGGGTGAATCAAATGAATCCTTCAAAACAATTGAATACAAATAAATCTTCTACGCTTTTTCAAGCTGAAGCTTGGAAGAATGTATGGGTTAAATTACTCCCACAACATGCTATAAAAAATCCTGTTATGGCAATCGTATGGCTGGGTACGATCATTACTTTGATCAGTACGGTGATGGGCAAAGCAAATGTGTTATTTGGTCTATCAGTCACCTTGATTTTATTTATCACCGTACTTTTTGCCAACTATGCCGAAGCGATTGCGGAAGCGAAGGGGAGAGGTCAAGCCTCTTCGTTACGACAAGCTCGCCAAAATTTGACCGCACGACGACTCAAATCTAAAACAGATACAGAGGGTGAGCAGATTGCAGCAACCCAATTAAAAATGAATGATTTGATTGAAGTTCGTGCAGGTGAATTGATTCCAGCGGATGGAGAAATTATTGAGGGCTTTGCCACCATCAATGAAGCTGCGGTAACTGGGGAGTCTGCACCTGTGTTACGTGAAGCAGGAACAGACAAGTCTGGCGTGATCGGCGGAACTAAAGTTTTAACTGATCAGATCATTGTACAAGTTACAGCCGAATCTGGGCATAGTTTCCTTGATCGTATGATTGCATTGGTTGAAGGTTCTAATCGACAAAAAACACCGAATGAAATTGCATTGGGTATTTTACTGACCGTCATGACTGTAACTTTTATCGTGGTGGTGCTCAGCTTACCGTTTATTGGACATTTCTTAAAAATCGAAATCAATCCGATTGTATTAGTAGCATTACTGGTTTGCTTAATTCCCACCACGATTGGCGGATTATTGCCAGCAATTGGGATTGCTGGGATGAACCGAGCATTAAAAGCCAATGTGATTGCGAAATCAGGTAAAGCCGTTGAAGTTGCAGGTGATGTGGATGTGTTGCTGTTGGATAAAACAGGAACGATTACTTATGGCGACCGTCAAGCAACAGCTTTTTATCCTTTAGTCGGAGTAACTGAATCAGAACTTCGTCAAGCTGCCATATTAACATCGCTTGCAGATCCTACGCCCGAAGGAAAGTCAGTGGTTGCCTTGGCAAAAGAGTTGGGGGAACGTATGAGCGAACCTGAGCATGCTGCGTTTATTGCCTTTAGTGCATCAACACGCATCTCAGGCATAGATTTAAGTGATGGACATCAAATTCGTAAGGGAGCATTGGATGCAATTCTTCAATTTGCATCACAGCATCTAGAAAATCATAGTGAGTTAAAAACTCGTGTAGAGCAGGTGGCATCCAAAGGTGCAACGCCATTGGTCGTTGCAAAAGACAAAAATATTCTTGGGGTCATTGAACTTTCTGATGTGATTAAGCAAGGCATCAAGGAAAAGTTTGCACGTTTGCGTGAAATGGGAATCAAAACTGTGATGGTCACAGGAGATAACCCACTGACTGCAGCTGCAATCGCAGCAGAAGCTGGAGTAGATGACTATATTGCAGAAGCCAAACCTGAAGATAAGTTAAGCTGTATTCGTGCTGAGCAAAATAAAGGGCATTTGGTTGCTATGGTCGGGGATGGTACCAACGATGCGCCAGCATTGGCGCAAGCGGATATTGGTCTGGCAATGAATTCGGGAACACAGGCTGCCAAAGAAGCCGGAAATATGGTGGATTTGGATTCAGACCCAACCAAGCTTTTGTCTGTCGTTGAGATCGGTAAACAGCAACTGATTACCCGAGGTGCTTTGACCACATTTTCATTGGCGAATGATGTGTCCAAATACTTTGCTATTTTACCTGCATTATTTGTGGCAGCCATTCCTCAAATGAATAGTTTGAATGTCATGCATTTGGGTAGTTCTGAAAGTGCCATACTTTCAGCACTCATTTTTAATGCCATCATTATACCGTTATTGATTCCAATTGCTCTACGAGGGGTAAAGTTTAAACCTGCAACTTCTACCCAATTGTTACGCCGTAATATGCTGATTTATGGTGTTGGTGGTGTGCTTCTGCCCTTTATTGCAATTAAATTGATTGATTTGATGATCAGTCCATTGCTTGCACTGTAAACTGAGAGAGGAATATGCAAATGAATACTGAAACGCATCAAAATGTTGACTTATCATTATCCAGTTTAATTCGTGCTTCATTTGGTTTGACACTCGTCGCTTTGGGGCTATGCGGTTTTGTCTATAGTTCTGCGGCTACTGGGCTTGGGCAACTGATTTTCCCTGAACAAGCCAACGGAAGTCTGTTGATTGAAAAAAATCATGTATTGGGCTCTCGTCTAGTCGCACAGCCTTTTCAACAAGCGCAATATTTCCAAGCTCGACCATCGGCTGCACACTATGATCCCATGAACATGGCAGGGAGTAATATGGCAAGAACCAATCCTGAATTACATCATATTGTTGCGGAACGCTTGGATAAAATTGCTCAGCAAGAGCATGTTGAAAAATCCAAAATTCCTGCGGATTTAGTGACTGCTTCGGGAAGTGGTATTGATCCTGAAATTAGTGTTCAGTCTGCAATGATTCAGGTTAAGCGAGTTGCCAAAGCACGTCATTTAACTGAAGAAAATGTCGTGCAATTTGTTGAGGAATATACCACTCAAGCTACTTTTGGAATTTTAGGGCAGCCACGAGTCAATGTTCTAGAATTAAATTTAGCGCTGGATCAGCTTGGAAAATAATCCAGTAGATTGCCAAGTTTATTAGGGTCTGTTGGCAATTCGTCTAGGTTTGCGACTAAGTGTGTTTTTTAGACGATTCTAGGCGCGAAATACGAAATTTAGTCGTTCTAAATGAGTAGTTCGTAACTACGAAGCGACAAAAAACACGCTAGTCCCTACTACGCCTTGCGCTGCAAACAAAGCAGTGCTTTGTTCTTGCTCAGGGTTGTGGCTAAAATTATCTCAGCCTATGTTATGAAAGTTGAAAATAGTCTCGCTATTTTCTTCATTTCCTTGCGGAGTATACTCCTCATGCCTGCTCAATTTTAACCTACAACGCAAACCATTTATGAAATGTCAACAGACCATATTGGATCGGTTATTTTTAGAGGCTGTACAGGATGTGATAAAAATTTAATTGAGCATTTGATTTTTATCGCATTCTGCTTCAATGTTTTCTTGTATTCTAAACTTGAAAAGACAGCATAAAATAGATACCAATAGCATGATAAGTAAAGCAAACTGATTTAATCACATTTAAAAAGGATGGCATCACTGCCAATATTTGGAAGACACTAGCGCTATGGTAGATGATCGAAATAATAAAGCAGATGTCTTGTTACAACATACCCAACGCTATCAATCTGGACGACTCACCATCTTTTTGGGGGCTGCTCCGGGTGTTGGCAAAACCTTTGCCATGTTGGTGCGTGCACATGAATTAGCCTTACAGGGCAACAATATTGTGATCGGTTATGTTGAAACGCATGGTCGAGTCGAAACAGAAAACTTGCTTGCAGGCTTGAAAATTATTCCACGCAAAGTCATTGAGTATCAAGGGCATCAGCTTGAAGAAATGGATCTGGATGCTGTTCTTGCAACCAAACCCAGTATTGCTTTAGTGGATGAGTTTGCCCATAGCAATATGCCAAATAGCCGCCATGAAAAGCGTTGGCAAGACATCAATGAATTGTTGGATGCAGGCATTGATGTTTTTACCACCATGAATATTCAGCATTTGGAAAGCTTAAATGATGTGGTATTTCAAATTACAGGAATTCGGGTGGCTGAAACAGTCCCAGATCGTGTATTTGAGCGTATTCGAGATATTCGTTTAATTGATTTACCTGTAAGTGAGTTACTTGAGCGTTTAAATCAAGGTAAAGTTTATGTCCCTGAACAAGCACAACAAGCATTACAGCGCTTTTTCAATCATTCCAATCTGACAGCTTTACGTGAATTGGCGATGCAAACCGTTGCCAGCCATGTCGATAGCGATGTTCGAGAAAATTTTTCGATACAGGGACTTGTTCCCATTCCATTGAAAAACCATATTCTGATTATGTTAGATGGTGGAGGACATGCAGAGGCTTTAGTTCGGGCAGGTTGTCGTATAGCTGAAAATCGTCAAGCACATTGGACTGTGGTGGCATTTTCAGAAGATTCTCAAATTCATCATAAATCTGAAAATTCTCAGCGTCGTGAGATCGAAAGCGCCTTAAATTTGACCCGTCAATTGGGCGGAATGACAGAAATTCTCTATGGTAAACAACATGCAAAAACGCTGTTTGATTATGTGATTGATCGGGGTATTTCGACATTGGTACTCACCCAACCTAAGGCAAAGAGCTTTCAGTTCCATTTAAAATTTAAGCAGAATTTTGTAGATCAATTATTAAAATATCAACCGAGTTTTGAACTCAGTATGGTGCCGATTGTTGCAGAAAATAAACCATATTCTACGATTCTTGAACAAAGTCGGTTTTTAAATCTAAGAGAAATATTTTACGTTTTATCGACGACGGTGATGAGTATTTTCATTGCGAGTCTAGGTGAAAAATATTTAGGTATTGAAGAGCTGTCAGTGATTTTTATTACCGCGGTGGTTTTTGTTGCATCGAAAACACGCATGTTGGCGGCGGTTTTTTCAGCGATTCTATTTTTCTTGGCGTATAATTTTTTCTTTATTACACCTAAGTTTACTTTTCAGATTTCAGCACATCAAGGCGTGATTACTGTGGTCGCTTTTCTGGGTGCTGCTTTAATTTCCAGCCGTTTGGCTTCACGTTTAAAAGAACAAGTTGTCGCGTTAAAAGCGGCAAATAGTTATAACAGTATTATGCAGGATTTGGGACAAAAGCTTTCTGTCGCCGTTGATTTGAAGCAAGTTCAAGAGATTGCAGAAAATAGCCTAAGTAAAAATTTAAATGCTGAAATCTGGTTTTATTTTCCAGGTTTGTCTGCTGAAGTAAGTCCTTTATTGACCATTAGTGATAAAGAGAAAATTTCAGCAGATTGGACCTTTAAAAATCATCAACCTTCAGGACGATTTACTCAAACTCTAACTGAAAATGACTGGTGGTTTTTGCCTTTGTTGGCATCTAAACAGTGTTTAGGCGTCGTTGGAATCAAGTTTCCCAAGCATTTATCTGTTTTAAATACTGAGCAAAAGCAATTAACCGAAACGATGATTGAATATATTGCTCAAGCAATTTCTCGAACTCAACTGAGCAAAGCATTGGAAATTGCCAATATTAATTCGGAAACTGAAAAACTGCGCTCAGCTTTGCTTTCATCGGTGTCACATGATTTACGCTCGCCATTAGCGTCTATGATTGGTGCAGCAGATACTTTGACCAATTACCGTCATTCTATGGATGAACAAGATCAGGACAGTTTATTGGAAGCCATCCGTTTAGAAGGTGAACGTTTAGACCGTTATATCCAAAATTTACTCGATATGACGCGTTTAGGACATGAAGGTCTTAGTCTTAAACGGGATTGGATTGGTGTAGATGAGTTAATTGGTTCAGCAGTGCGTCGTTTAAAACGCTATATGCCACACAGTCTCGTTGAAGTACATTTACCTGAGCAGAGTTTAAGTTTATATGTTCATGCCGCACTGATTGAACAGGCTATTTTCAATGTACTTGAAAATGCTGCTAAGTTTTCGCCAGAACATAAAGCAGTATGTATCGACGTTGTACAATGTAGTGAAAATGAAATTGAAATTGCAATCAGTGACCAAGGACAGGGTATTCCTGAAGATGAGCGTGAGCGAATTTTTGATATGTTCTACACCATGGAGCGTGGTGATCGAGGACAATATGGTACAGGGCTTGGATTAACAATTGTCAAAGCGATTATTGGCGCACATATGGGTAAAATTATGGCTTCATCTGCGAAGAATAATCAAGGGACATGTATTCGTATGCAACTCCCGATCCAGCAAATTGGATAATCTTGCTTTTTGATTTAAGGAAATATCATGCCAGAGCAAAATGTATCAACAAGCTCGATGACCAATGTATTGATTATTGATGATGAAACACAGATTCGTAAATTTTTAGATATTGCACTTCGTGCTCAAGGCTATAAGACACTATTGGCTGAAAATGGTCAAAAGGGCTTGGAAATTTTAGCTTTGCATGGTGCAGATTTGGTGATTCTTGATCTTGGTTTACCTGATCTAGATGGTGCAGAAGTATTGGCAGAGTTAAGAGTCTGGTCACATGTGCCTGTCATTGTATTGTCTGTACGTTCAAGTGAAGAAGAAAAAGTGAAGTTATTGGATGCTGGAGCCAATGATTATGTGACAAAACCTTTTAGCGTACAGGAGCTGATGGCGCGAATACGGGTGCTGCTTCGCCAATATCAAAATGTGGCTGTGGAGTCTGCTTGTTTTGATGATGGGGTGCTAAAAATTGACTTTGCACATCGACAAGTATTTTTAAACCAACAATTGATTTCGTTGACCCGTAAGGAATATCAATTGTTGACCCTATTGGCCCAGCATAAAGGGCAATTGATTACTCAACCGCAAATTTTAAATGATTTGTGGGGACCTACTCATCAAGAAGACACACACTATTTAAGAATTTTAGTGGCAAAACTACGAGGCAAACTGAATGATAACGCTGTTCAACCCACATATATTGTCACCGAGCCAGGTGTAGGACTGAGGTTTTTAGGACAATAAGCACGATACTTTTTAAATAATTTTAATAAAATCAATATCTTGGTTCGGTTGGTTGTTTGGTTATATAAAACTTGCAAGGTCTTGATAGATATTGAAAGTTGATTCAGTAGGGTGGATAAAATTTAAGAGAAAACAGAACTAAAATAAGAATAGTTTACATTTCATTACATTTCTCATTAGGCTTTTTTCCATTCTCATTCGTCTATATAGATATAAGGCAGATTTTTTATGGGTCTGCTTTGATTTAGCTAAAGAGGAATGAGTATGGTAATTCAACATTACAGATCAAATAGCCAAGATATCCTGAGCAATTTATTTCAGGATGCTGTTTCCAATATTTCATCACTTCATCATTAAGTTCAATTGATGTCTGTAGTATTAACCAGTAGATATGATCGACAAACGTATATGACGTTGTGTGGGGTCATGCTGGGGCATGTCTTATTGATTTGGTCGATGACTTTTTTACAAACTGATCAATTCGTTGAAACGCGTTCACCAGAAAATGCGATCAAAATTCGCTTTGTCCGTATGAATAAGACAGAAACGGTTCAAGAGAGCCGTACAGATACGGCAACCGATTCGACACAATCACAAATGCAAGCAGTAACACAGCAACAGAATGCTAAGACACCGATATCCAAGCAAAAACAAAGCAAAGTAATTCAGAGTAGCGAATCCAAGAAAGTGATCATGGATCAACCAAAACAAAATACTCAAAAAGCCACACTGACAAAAACAACAGATCAATCTTCAAATAACAGCACAGCGTCGAATCAACAACAATCCATGCAAACGCAAACCAAGACTGATTTAAATACTTCGAAACAACAGTCATCTTCTGGGCAATCAAATGAGCAGACTCAAAAATCTGGTGGCGAAGAAGGTCGAGAAAATAAAAAGGAGCAAAGTGCTGAATCTGCACCAAAACCGCAACAACCGATTATGGTCAGTAAGGTTGATGTATTGAGCTTTGGCAAGCTGAATTACGATGACCGTGAGTTACAGAATCAACAGCGTTTACTGGTTTTGACTATCAAGATTAATCCTCAAGGACAAGCGATTGATGTCAAAGTGAAACAAAGTACAGGATTAAGCAGTTTAGATGCACGAGGTGTTCAGGCTGCACAAAAAACCAAATTTAAACCACACATCTTAAACGGTGAAGCAGTTGCTATCGTGGTGGATTTTCCCATTCAGCTTAAGCTTGGTCGCAACCGCTGATTGGACTAACAGGTGTATACAACGTTTATTGAGGAATTTTTATGAACGCAGCGACAGAAAAAGCAATGACAGAAAGTTTAATGCAACGTTTAAAGCAAACGACTGCTGAAGAACATGATCGCATGGAAGTTTTGATGCAACAATCGGGTGCTTTTGCCAGCCAAGAAAATTATGCCCAATTCACACTTTCACAGTATTACTTTCAGAAAGATGTTGAGCATTTATATGAAGATTCAAAGGTGCAACAGTTGATTCCTGATTTAGATGTGCGTGGTCGTTCTGATGCAGCATTGCAGGATTTGGCTGATTTAGGTGTGCAGCCACAACAAAGCGATATTGCGACGCATACCGTGAGCTTTCCACAATCATTAGGCTGGATTTATGTCTCTGAAGGTTCGACATTAGGTGCAGCATTTTTACTCAAAGAAGCGCAAGCTAAATTTGGCTTTAATGCAGAGTTTGGTGCACGTAATTTGGCAGCATATCCAGAAGGTCGAGGCTTAGTATGGAAACGTTTCAAGCAAACGCTGGATGAGGCAAATTTTAGTTCAGAAGATCAACAACTAATTATTGAAGGAGCGATGCAAGGCTTTCAGCGTTTTGGTGAGCTTTTAGCACAATTGAAAACACTGAAATAAATGATGAATCGTTGAAAAGGGAATCAAACAATGAAGCAAACAGGAACTGAAACAGATATTAATACCAGTATGACATTGCCAGAACCGAAACTGGCGAAGTCATGGTTGGTACGTTGCGTGTGTATTGCACTCGCAGGTTTATGTTTGATTTTGGGTACCATTGGTTTAGTTGTACCAGGTTTGCCTACGTTTGATTTTTATTTTCTTGCAGCAATTTTTGCAGCCAAAGGCTCAAAACGAATGCATCACTGGATTGTAAACAATCGACTGATTGCACCAATTTTACAGCAGTGGCAGACCCAGCGCACATTACCTACAAAAGTGAAGTTATTTTCTTTGTTGAGTATGAGTGTAGCAGCTGGAATTTTAATTTTGACAGTGCCTCATCCGTGGGCAGTCGGTGCAATTATTATGATGATGATTTGCGTACAATTATGGATGTGGCTTAAGGCATGAATCAATGAGGATTATCTTTGGATGGAAATCTTTAACCCCTATAAAAATATTGAAGAATTAAAACATTTACTTCTACAAGCAAATTTAAAAGTGACTACAACAAGATTAACAGTACTGAATATTTTAAAAAATGCACGGCGTGAACTCACTGCCGCAGAAATTTTATACAATCCATCACCTCAGGTTAAAAAGCTGTCTTTTGCAGGCGTATATCAGACCTTGAGGCAGTTGGAAGAAGCTGGTGTGTTGGTGAAATTTAAACTTGGAAATGAACAGGCACTCTATTCATTTAAAAATTGCCAGACCAATATCCGAATATGCTGTAAAAAATGTGGTCAATTACAGTTGATTCATGATCAAGATTTGGAAGGTCATCTTCAAGCGTTGATGCTGGCACATGGTGCTAGCACTTATCATCTCACTTTGGAAAAGTCGGAGTGTTTCTATTGTGATGGTTAAAATGATGTTTCACTTATATTGATGACAATAAAATCTATATTTATTTGAAAATATTCATAAGGACAGGTATATAAATTTGGATACAAAAATGATGCGCTGTCATAGATGTTTTTAATAAGGTTTTATAGAAAAATAATTGTTATTTTTAATCCATATATCGCAACAATATACGATTGGTCGACAAAAATGTAATTTAAAATTCAGTGATTTTAGAGAAGAGCTGCTTGACATTTAAATGATAATTATTATCATTTGTGTGAGCTTAAACGAGTTGATTCTATTGTGAACAAAAATCCTGCATTTGTAGATCAATTGTATCGTGATCATCAGTCTTGGTTACATCAATGGCTGAGAAAAAAGATGGGTAGCAGTGAACATGCGGCTGATTTGGTTCAAGATACTTTTATCAAGATTTTACAGACGCGTGATGAGTTGTTTGGGATAAAAGAGCCGCGTGCTTATTTAGTCACGATCGCACGTAATTTAATGATTGATCAAGTCCGCCGCAAACGCATTGAGCAAGCGTATTGGGATGAATTAGGTCAAATGGAATATCTTTTAGATGCGATTCCTTCACCGGAAGACCAACTACAGATTATTCAAGCGATTGATCAGATTTGTCAAGCATTGGCATCTGTTTCTGAAAAAGCCCAACGTGCGTTTGTTTTACATTATTTTGAAGGTTTGACTCATAAAGAGATTGCCGAGCAGATTGGTGTTTCAACGAAAATGATTCAAAAATATCTCGCAACATGCTTGGTGCAATGTTATGTGTTAAAGCAAGAGAAGGATCTGTTTGTATAAATGATAGATGATCAGAAAAGCAAACAAAAATTAATTGAAGAAGCCGCAGAGTGGATTGTATTGCTCAGTGCTGATGATGATTCAACAAAAAAAGCGGCTAAAATGGATTTTGATGCTTGGAAAAGTATGAGTCCGCAACGACAAAAAATTGCACAAGATATTGAACATTATCTGTATTCCATTCAAAAACTGGTACAGACCCCGCAACAGCAACAAATGACGCAATCCGTTCTGAAAGCAGGTTTGCAAAGTGCAAATAAACAAAAGAATTTACATTATGGTAGCCTCTTTGCCATCGCATTATGCAGTTTGGGGGGGATTTATACTTATCTTGCCTATCATCCAATCGCTTACCTCACGGCTGACCTCAAGTCTTCGGCAGGAGAATGGAAGACTCAAAGCTTAAACGATGGGTCAACGCTGAAATTTCGTGGTCAAAGTGCGGTTAATGTACATTTTTCTGCTAATCAACGTGTCGTTGAATTGGTCCAAGGCGAAATATTTGTAGATGTCGCTAAAGACCAAGCACGTCCATTTATTGTTCAAACACAACATGGTCAAATCGAAGCTTTAGGCACTGCATTTAGTGTTCGTTATCAGCCAGAACTTACAGAACTCAAGATGTTGCATTCTAAAGTGAAAGTACAAACTTCTCACTTCGTTAAAGAACCATCCAAGCCATCTTCCGTGATTGTATCCGCAGGGCAGGAAGTCACATTTAATGGATATGCTATACAACCCATTCATGATTTGAACATCCATAACGAACAACAAAAATGGATGCAAGGTCAGTTGATTGTTGAAAATATGCCTTTATCGAAAGTTTTGACGGAATTAGATCAAAATAGCCGAACGAAAATTATATTTAAAACGGATCAACTGGAAAAAATCCAAGTCAATGCAGTCTTGCCTTTAGATCAAACTGAAAATGCTTTGAAATTGTTGAATAGTGTGTTTCCACAGCTCAAGATTTATCAAATCACGCCGTATCTGACTGTGGTAACGACTCAATAAAATAAGTAGTTATATCTATCAGTCGGTTTACATCTATCAGTCGGTTTACATCTCAATCAACCACATTGCTCTCAACACTCAACAATGAGTGATCTGAAACGCACTGATGAATGAGAACAGACGATTACATTTTATCAATAAAGCCCTGTCTCAGGAAATTGTGGCTGACTTTTTCAAGTTTCATATTTTATCAAGAATTTGATCGAACTCAGGTTAAAGACAAAAGTTTCTTGCCTGATCAAGATCAATCAGATTTGGAAAGCTTCCCAAAGCTCCGTTTCGTCATAAGTCTAAGACCCGTTCAAGTTTCATTTAAAAAAAAATTTTAATTCTAGGTTCCACTTTTTTATTTCTCGTGCGTCATATTAAGTAGAAGCAAAGATTAGGATTCATTTAATTATGTATGTTGAATGATTCTTATTTACATTTACTGGGGCGTAAAATGAGCAAAGCTGCTTGGGATAAAAAGCAAACAAAATCTTCTTTTCGAGTTTCATCATTGGCATTTGCTATTCATGTTGCTTGTGTGGGGATTGGTGCAATGGGCCTGGCGCAAAGCGTCTCTGCGCAAACTTTGGAATCACGTTCTTATCATATCCCAGCAGGTTCACTTGCCAGTGTTTTAAACACTTTTGCTGAACAAGCAGGTACCACGATTGCCATAGATGCCAATTTATTAAAAGGAAAATCCAGTTCTGGTTTGACTGGGCAATATGATGTGGAAAGTGGTTTCCAGCGTATTTTAGCACCCACTGAATTTGTTGCAGCAAAAGTGGGCAGTGGCTATATGCTCAAGCAAGTGACTCAAGCTGAACTTAAAACCGCAGCAGCAACCACTCAATCAACAGCCACCGAATATGAAAATGCGGTACAACTTAGCCCAATGACTGTTTTTGGCACAGTTAGTCGAGATACAAAAGGGCAGAATGATGTTTATGACCAAGATATTTCTAGCGTCTACGCCAGCAAAGAGCAAATAGAACGATATAAAGGCGCTCAGCCAGCAGACTTATTTAAGGGAATGGTCGGAGTATACAGTGGGGATGCTCGAAATAGTGGTGCTTTAGATCCAAGCATACGTGGCGTTCAAGGACCGGGACGAGTGCCAGTGCTTATTGATGGGACAGAGCAAGCACTAACAGTATGGCGCGGTTATAACGGTGCAAATAACCGTAGTTATATCGATCCGAATTTAATCGGTGGGCTACAAGTCATCAAAGGACCTTCCATCACCCGCAATGTAAACACAGGTGTCGGCGGTGCTGTCGTTATTCATACTTTGGCTGTAGATGATGTTTTAAAAGAAGGTAAAAATTTTGGTGGAGAAATAAAAGTAGAAACCAGCAGTAATGCAGTGAAACCTAGAGAACCGCAATTACTCACAGGTCAAAGTATTTATGATAATCCCAACTATCCGCCAGTAGCAACGAACTGGCAAGGTAAGCCAATATTCGAACCTTATTATGATCCGTCTTTATTTAAGATGGCACGCCAGAATAAAGAGAACAATATATACTCAGGTGATGATGTTGCGACTCGTATCGCTTTGGCGGGGCGTACTGATAACTTTGAAGTATTGGCTGCTTATGCTTATCGGAATAAGGGCAATCATTTTGCCGGAAAAAATGGCAGTGAATATTATAATAAACCATCGCAGGAACGTTATAACTATGTTCCTTATCTTGCCAAAGTTTATCCGGGAGGTACAGAAGTTCCGAATACATCTCTGGAAACAGAATCTTATTTGTTGAAAGCAACATGGAAGCCGACTGATGAACAGCGTTTAGAGTTCGGTTATCGGGACAGTTCAATCACCAACGGAGAAATACTGCCCTCGAGAATTGCTTGGGAGGCATTGGTAAAAAACAAAACAGGCGTACCACAGTGGCCTTTAAGTCATATTGACTCCAAAGCCTATAATATGGAATACAAATATCAGCCTCAAAACAATAATTTGGTTGATTTTTACAGCAATATTTGGCGAACTGATACCAAAAGCAATACCTATAGTTCTGGTGGATTTCCCAATGATACCAATGAGAACTTGGGCATCTTTGTGAACAGTGCCGTCGCAAACTCAGACAATACTCGCCAAGGAATAACCTTGAGCAATAAGTTTAAATTACTGTCTAGTCTTGGCTTGACTGTTGGTGGAAGTTTTCAAAAAGAAAAGCTCAGTTCAGATGATATTTATAAAGACCCAAATATTAACGGAACGAATTCAGGTTATCGAATGGTACCGAGAGCAGGACGTCGAGAAGAAAAAGAGTTTAATTTTAACTTTGACTATCAGCCTGTATCATGGCTGACGCTAAATGCAGGTGCAAGATATCAAAACTATTGGGCCTTTGATGATTTTCTTAATGAACGGGTCAATGCAGGTGATCCCCAGTTTAACCTGATTAAAAAAGCCACTGCATTAAGCATGATTTATTTTACCAAAAAAGCAAATATGACCCCAGAACGAGAACAACAAATAAGAAATACATTAGATGCATCCGCTTTGGCTCAGGGCTGGACGGAAGAATATAAGCAAAAAGAATTAAAAAGATATATATATACTCAACGTAATACGATTAACTATCAAAAGGATAGTCGTGGACAATTAACCATTGCCAATAATCCCTTTTTAAATGGGACTTTAGTGGAGGGGCGGGATTATGGATATTATGCGAGCGGCACTCCTAGTGCTTATGAAGATATTGACTTAACCAAAACAGGTGTGCAAAAAAGCAAAGATGGTGGTTGGACACCGACGGCTTCAGCAACGGTTAACTTTAACTCGAATAGTCGAATGTATTTGCGCTATAGCGAAGCATATAGAATGCCAAGTATGTTTGAAAGTACGCTTGGTTTTTCTGGAACTTTAAGTGGTTATAAGTTAGAACCTGAACATGCATCGAACTATGAACTCGCCTATGTTCATAATCTTTCAGAGTTTTTTAAAAACAGCAGTTATGCCGATATTAAATTGGCTTATTACTATAACAAAACCAAGAATGCGATTGAGCGTAGTCCAACTTTGGCATTTAGTAATGTCGATAGTCTCACTACAGAAGGACTGGAACTACAAAGTCGTTTTGACAATGGACATTTCTTTACGGATTTGAGTGCCAATTACCGTTTTAAGAATAAAGTATGTGATGAAAATTCAGCAATGATTTTGGGGGCAAATAAGCAGTTCTCAGTAAATCGCTGTGTCGATGATGGATTTGTAGGGGGATATTTGGTCAGTATGGCAATTCCCAAATATTCAGTAAATTTGACGCTTGGAGGACGTTTCTTTGATCAGAAATTGGAATTGGGTACACGAGCGAGTTATTACCAAAAATATGAAAATCCTGAAACGAAAAACTATAACGGGATAGAGATGAGTTATTACGCCAATACCCCTTTGGCTTGGAACTCAATGACCATTTTAGATGCTTATATCAATTATCGACTGAAGCAGGACACTTTATTTGAACTGGTGGGAACTAATCTTACTGACGAATTCTATATTGATCCTTTAACCCGTTCGGCAATCGCAGCACCTGGTCGAACATTTAAGCTAAGCATTACCCATAAGTTTTAAGGAACTTAAAGGTAATTAACCGAATTTATTGCACGTGCTGTGCGATAAATGTGTGGAAAATAAGACAGGTACTCCTTGATTTTACACTTAAATTGAAAAATTAAAATCAGTGCAGCACATGTTTTATTTTAAATGATAATCATTAAGTTTTTTATTTTTATTCTTAATGGTAAAACTTTAAACTCATAACGAGGAATTTAAAATGAAACTTCAATCTATCTCACTGGCTGTTTTACTATCTATTGGTTTAGTCGGTGCTGCTCAGGCAGCTATAGTCGGTGAGTCGAGTGATGTTAGTAAAATCGAGGTCGCAGCTACAGGTTCACTTGGACCAACTCATCCAAACTCGGGTGTAGGTTTCGGAATCAAAGACTTTTATAACGGCGCAGTTGTTGCATTCTCGGGTTTTAACGGTTATGCAGATGGCAATGGGGTAGTGCGTTTGAACCCGTATTTACCAGGTCTTCCGCCAACACATGCTGCTATCGGTTATGCCAACTATAAACAAGTGCCTACGCAAGACGTTTGGTTTGGTGAGTGGAATGCCGAAGCCAAAGATGCCAGTGGAAACCGTCTAGGTACAGTTGATCCAACAACACATACTGTTTATTACAATGGTAAAGATGCGGATACCAGCGTACCGTCTACAGGTACTGCAAATTATAGCGTTCAAGGTGTCAATAATTATAATGGCTCTAATTTGTTGTCAGGTACGTTTACTGCAAACTTTGCAACCAAACAGTTAACTGGTTCATTGAGCGATAGTTCACGTACCTTTAATTTAGGTACTGCAACAATTAATAATGACGCTACGATTAGTGGTTCAAATGCATCTTGGACAGGTGGACCTTCTGGTGGTGATGTTTCAGGTCAGTTTTATAATAGCCAAAGCAGCTTAGCAGGCATTGCAACATTTGTAGGTAACAATACATATGATGTTGCATTCGGCGGTAAGAAATAATGATTTGAATAAGAAAGGCTTGCTTTGGTAAGTCTTTCTTTTTTTTATTTTATAGGGTGATCAATGAAAAAAATAGTATTGCTTGGCGTTGTGCTACTGTGTGGAGAAACTGTCTATGCAGCAGATGATACCAGTATCAGGTTAAATCAGGAAATTAGTCAGCAGCAATATCAAAATGATAAGAAACTACTCAAATCAGATGATCCCAAAAAAGACCAAGCATTACCGAATCTGATCATACAAGGTCAGGAATATATGGTGAAGGATGAACCCGCAGAAGTTGCTTATGCGCTTTATTTGGCAGTGATGCAAAAACAATGGCAAGTCGCTTTACGTTATTTAGAAAAATATAAAAATTTTCCAAATTATGATCAGGCTTTGACTGAATTCGCTGAAGGCGTCATGGCACGAACACAGGGAAATTTAAGCTTAGCTGAAAGTAAACTACAACACAGTCTAAAGATTCAATCCAATAATTTAATGACACAGCTTGAGCTGGCACGTGTCTACACCGAACAACAGAAAAATCAGCAAGGACTACAGTTATTTCAGCAGATTCAATCTCAATTGAGCATGTCTACCGATCCTGCTGCTCAAGGTATTCTTCAAACTGTAGAGATGTATCTTAAAGGACTTAAACAACGTGATGCATGGCAAGGTTCCTTAGCTTTTGGTTCACGTTATGCCAGTAATATCAATAACGCTTCAAATAAATACGACATTGTGACCTATTACGGTATTGACCCAGAGACGAAGGAAGTCGTGCCTGTCGAACAATTAAAGCGAGGTACACCAGATGCGATCAGTGCGCAAGGTCTGGATTATGAAGCCACTTTAACCAAGCGTTGGTCACTTTCTGGACAGCATGGTATTGCTTTACGTGGATTATTCTATGGTCAAGTTTACCCAGAACAGACAGATTATAATGAATTAACTTTTAATTTAAATGCGGGTTATAGTTTTTATAATGAACGTAATCAAGTCTTGGTTGCTCCTGTATTTGAACATAAATACTATGCACATGATCCACTCTACAGTGCTTATGGGTTAAGAGGCGAGTGGATGCGTTTTATTTCCAACGATAAAGCCGTCAAGTTAGAAGCTGAAATGAAAGATATGAACTATTCTCAGTATAAGGGGCAGAATGGCACGGAATATTCAGTCTATTCAACTTTTTGGAAAATTTTACCAAAAAACTGGACCTTATTTGGTGGACTGGATTTCGTTGACCATAATACCCAAGAGCAATATTTCACAGCATATCAACAACAAGGCATACGTTTAGGGCTGTCCAAAAATTTTACCGCAGGCTTTAACACCAATTTATTTAGTTCTTTTCGTTGGCGTCAATTTGATAAATTTACGCCTGCATTGGAGGCTAGGCGACATGATTTTGAACAAAACTATACCTTGATTTTAAGTGCGCCACGTTGGGCTTTTTACGGTTTAACACCGAATCTTACTTATCAATATAATCAAAATAACAGTAATGTAGAGTGGTTGTATTCCTATGATAAACATAATATCAGCTTAAAGTTAGAACATCGTTTTTAAACTGATATTTTAACTTAAGCTCATAAAAATCATCTTTAATTCATCAATATAAGTATCAGATCAATGATGCAGCATTTCAGAACAAAGAAATTTGTTCATAGATAGCATCAATTGTTTAAATTATTAAGTTAGATCAAAGGCTTATTCAAATTTTTTTATCACAATGCTGTTTGTTGGATAAATCATTAAGATTATTGTCGTTGAATAGTTAAATGTAATGTTATAACATAACAATAAATTACAATCTGGATATATCATCGTGCGTCGTCATAGTTTAGCCATTGCAATTTCTTTACCGATCTTTCCTGCCTATGCGGTGGATAATAAAGAGCTCAATGTTTTACCCATCATTCGAGTAGATGCAGAAAAAGACATTTTTAAACAAGATCTTGTGGTTGTAAAAAATAAAAATGCGGACAATAAAACTTTAGGAGATGCCTTAAAGCAAGTTTCAGGAGTGCAAAGTAGTGCTTTTGGTCCAAATGCTGGTGCACCAGTCATCCGTAGTTTAGGCGGCAATCGAGTACAGATTTTAGAAAATGGTCAATCGCTTTATGGAATGAATGCAATCAGTGGCAATATTAATATTCCATTTGATCCATTGTTTAGCCAATCAATTACGGTCAATAAATCCTCTGATACGGTGCGTTATGGCGGGAATGCTATTGGTGGGAGTGTGGACATTGATACAGGAATCATTGATCAAGTGCTTCCTGAAAAAAAAACTGAACTGAAACTTGTCGCTAAAAAGGGCTGGAATGATTTTGATGCAAAGGGCTTTAAATTAAATTTAAATAACCAAAAGAATTTTTCGACCAATTTCTTATTTTCGACGCAAGAGATTGCGGCATATAAAATTCCGGGTAACGGTAAAGCAAAAGTCTGTAATAGCGCACTATTTCCTGCAACAGGTGGAGTGAATACAGGTTTAGCTGATGCTTGCCAAAAAGACGCACGAATTCAACAGGTGTATAACACGGCATCACAGCCATATATTGACCAATTCATGACAGAAAATCCAGATTGGGCAGATGGTACATTTTCTTTTTATACAGACAAGCCAACATCTGTATGGAGTGGGAAAACTTATACCAATCCTGTAAATCCAAATTATGTTCCGAATAGCAAACAGTTTACGGAAAATAAAATTAATAAGGACGTTACCCCGAACTATAGCGGTAAGCTTGGAAACAGTTACTTAGATAATCAGCATTTTGCTGTAGGCACAACATATTTTCTTGATCGAGGATATATCGGACTCAGTGCTGATTCGAAGAAAAGTGAATACGGTGTTCCAGGATTTTCTCTTGAAAATAAATCCTTTCAATCGACCAGTGAAAGCGTTCCAGTAGGGGTTAAAACGGATCAACGAAGATATTCACTTGCGAGTGAACTTAACTTTAGCCCATTGTTGCTCAATCAAATTCAGTTTAATGCCAGTAAAACAGTCAATACCTCTGCTGAGTATCTGGGTACTGGGATGGCCAATCGTTATCAATTTGATACACAACAAGCAGAATTATTACTTAAACATCGACCAACCGAATTTTGGAGTGGTTTTGTTGGTCTAAATCAAATAGATCGTAAAGTTGAAGGGCAAGGGAAATTACGCTATTTACCTCATGTTGATACTCGAACACAAGCTGTATTTATTAAGGAAAAATTAGACTTTGACTGGCTAGAATTAGATGCAGGTTACCGTAATGAAAAAGTAGAACACAAAATTCAAGCGAGTGATTTTAAAACAGCAAGAAACTCACCAAATACTAAGTTAAAGGATACTGAATTTGATTTAGACAGTTATAGCTTTGGGTCTTATTTCAAATATAATGATTTATTGGGCTTAAAATTACGCTATTCGGTTTCAGATCGAGCGCCTGAAATCAATGAGCTTTATGCGAGTAATGCGCACTACTCTACCATGATGCAAGAGGAAGGAAATCAAAAGCTCAAAGCAGAAAAGTCGAAAAATCTAGAATTGACAGGATTATTGAATTATCAAAATTTTAATTTAACTGCCACTGTTTATAAAATGAAATATGACAATTACTTATACTTAACCCATTCAGGTGTGCAGACTCAAAACCGTTTACCGCTTAAATATTGGACACAGACAGATGCTGAAATCACAGGGTTTGAAGTTGATTTAAAACAAAAAGTTGAATTAAATGCCTATGGCTCAGTTGTGCTATCCGCATTTGCCGATTTTGTTAAAAATAAAAACCTTCATCCGAATCAGTTTAGTCTGTTTAATGACGGAAACTATTTACCCAATATGCCAACCAACCGTTATGGCATGAGTGTTGAATGGGCACAAAATGATTGGTCTGCACGATTATCCAGTATCTATTATGATAAGCCTCAATATTTGGGAAAAAGCGTGTCTGAAGAAGTGCCATTGCCAGCATATAACATGATGGATTTTCAAATTCAAAAACACTTCAAACTACAAAAAACCAGTATGGACGTATTTTTAAATGGATCGAATTTATTGAATGAAGATGCAAGACCACAAAACTCGCCGTTAAAATATATTGCACCGCTTCCTGGACGTGGCTTTCAAGTCGGTGTGAATATAAAAATCTAATTGGCTTGATTAACCGGATTGAGAAGTATTGTTTTTGCTATCTTAATCATGCAGCATTTCAACAGAAATCAACTGATCATCTGCGCCTTGTTCTTTGAGAATAGGGCGCTTTCAATATGATTTATGATGCTTGATTTTTGAATTAATCAAAGAGAGCAGGGCACGGTTATAAGCTTCAATGATTTGAGTCATCGTTGAAACTTTGAGAATTAAGCCGTGTATTGATTTGGCTTACTACGATTTAATATATAGCGCTTTAACATGCAACTGCAGCTTCTCGCTCAAAAATAGAATCAACCTGTTCAAAGGCAAGTACTCTTGGACGATTTTGATATTGGCAAGCGTAACTGTTAACAGCGTTTTCTAAGATTTGCAGGAAATCATTGTATTGTTCTTCAAAATCTAACAGATCAAGTAAGTCCAATTTACGGCTATGATGACAATTGTATTTTTGAATAAAATTCAACAATAAGTTTTGAATTGGTGTATTGGTAAAGTAAATTAAATAGGTGGCTGCAGAACCACAATGTAAACAACCTTTTTCAAGATAAATTTCTTCATTATTTAGCCAACAGCATTGTAGTGTGAAAAATGCTCGGATGGCTTCTGTTGCTAGAGTAGGCTGTTCCACAATATTCACCAAATTTTAAATAATGCAATTGATAATCATTATCAATTAATTTCTTAAAAAAGTCCATTCAATAAAGGACAAAAAGTTGTCGGTTAGAGCATTTACAAAAGTTGTTATGTAAACGATAATTATTATTGTTTGTATTTGCGCACTACATTTTATGATTCAGACTCCCACAACTCAATCACGTCAGCAGTTACTGCAAGAAATGTATCTGGATCATCATGATTGGCTTCGTCAGTGGCTAAGCTTAAGGATCAAGTATCCATTTAGCGCAGCTGATTTGGTTCAAGATACTTTTGTAAAACTGTTGCAAACCAAACAGCTATTTTCCATTCAAGAACCTCGAGCCTATTTGGTCAATGTGGCTAAACATTTGCTTATTGATAAGCACCGTCGTTATATCTTAGAGCAAAATTATTTAGAGACCCTAAAGCAACACGTAGATGAACAAGAAAGCTTGCTGTCATCCAATCAAATCGAAGAAGCAGTGTTAATTTTAGACTTTTTGACGGTTGCGCTACAAAATACCACCCCGCTGATGCGTAAGGCTTTTATCATGTATTACTTTGAAGGTTATAGTCAAAGTGAGGTTGCCTTAGAGATTGGTCGATCATTGCGTAGTACACAATTGTATTTAGCTGAATGTCTACAACTATGTTACGAAGCGAAAAATAATCTGCTTGAGCTGGAGCAAGATGAACGCTAAACAGTTGCGTAAAGATATGGCGCTGTGGATTGTTCGCTTAAATGCGGATGATCAAGAGGAGCGCCGTCAGGCTCAGATTGAATTTGATCTTTGGCGCAATCAATATCCTGAATATCAGGATCAATTAGATGAAATGCTGAGTTTTTCTGAAACGATGCAACAGCTTTCGATGACACATGGTATTTCCAGTCAGAATGTTCATCACTCTATGCAAATCAGTCAGCAGAGTAAAACGGAAATCCAGAAATTATTTACCAAAGTTTTTGTACTTTGTTTAAGTATAGGAAGTGCAACATATTTTGCTTATCACTCAACAATATTCTCTTACTATACAGCTGATTTAAAAACAGATATAGGTGAAATGCAGTCATTCACTTTGGAGGATGGCTCAAAAGTATCTTTGGGGGCACGATCTGCAATTAAATTGGATTTCAAAGCAGATAAACGCCAGATTGACTTAGTTCAGGGTGACATTTATATCGATGTTGCCAAAGATCCAAATAGACCACTGATTATCCACACGCCACAAGCAGATTATAAGGCATTAGGAACTCGCTTTATTGTGAATCAATATCCAAAGCGCAGTGTATTGAATATGCTGCATTCTAAAGTCGAAGCGACGGCTTTGCAGGCAGCTCCTTTGTCTAAAGTAGTTCAGCAAGGTGAAAATATCACAGCGGATTCACAAGGTTTAAGTCAGATAACTAAAATAGATACTGCATCAACAGAATTCGCTTGGCAGAAACAGCAAATCTTGGCGAATGATTTACCACTGTCAGATTTACTCAGCCGTTTAGGGCGCTATCATCACCAATATTTATTATTTAACCAAGCAACTTTAGCGCAATACAAAGTGAGCGGTGTGATTAATACTCAACAAGATTTGGAACTGACACTTGCGCTCTTGGCAACACAGTATCCTTTAAAAATCAAAAAAATAGGGCAACATGTGATTGCAATAAGTGCAGAGTGATAAAACGTTTAAACAGTATGCTCTAAAAAAAATGACCATTCATTGCGGTTTTTTTGTGTGGTCTTCGTCATATAAGTTAGAACACATATTTTTTTTAACTGAATGAAGTGAATGATTATCATTTGACTTTAGGTGGCTTCAAAATGTCCCAGTCTTTATATCGAAATGCCATAAAACCGCTCGCATTGACCGCTGCCATAGCCTTGTCTATGGGAGTCATCAGTACACAAATTTACGCAGAAACTGCTGTGCCCATGACTTTCTATCAAGTGCAGCGTGGTTCACTCACTCAAGCTTTAAACAGTTTGGCACAACAAGCCAATGTTTCATTATTGCTTGATCCCAACAAAACCAATCGTTACCAAGTTAAAAGTATCCAAGGTAAATACACCTTAGACCAGATATTTACAATGTTGGTTCAAAATACCCCCTTTCAAATCCAAAAAACTTCAGCTGGCTATGTATTAATGGAAAAGCCCAGTGTTGAAAGTGCCCCTGTAATTAACCATGAAAAAGTGAGTTTAGACAAAAATCTGCCTTCAAATCAGAATGGGCAAAATCAAATTTATCAAATGACGCCGATTGTGGTAGAAGCCGTTCAAAAAGATACAATTAAGTTTGGACAAAGTGTTTTAAACCAAAAAGCAATTGATCGTTATCAGGCCAATAATGTGGCACAACTCTTAGATAACATGCCAAGTGTTGGGTCTGCTGGATCTCCTCGCCCCGGTGGTCAAACGATCAATATTCTGGGTATGGGTGGCGTGGCAGATGTTCCGATTACTTTAGATGATTCTGTAAAAAGTTTTGATAAATATCGTCAGGGATCGGTATTTATAGAACCTGAAATTTTAAAGAAAATCACTGTAGATAAAGGTCCGCATAATGTTGAAGTTGGAAATGGTGGTTTTGGTGGGAAGGTAACTTTAGAAACCAAAGATGCGACAGATTTGTTAGATAAAGATAAAAATTTAGGGACTTTTTTAAAGTATTCTCGATATTCAAATAATCGCCAAAATACCTACACCGGTGCGGTATATGGTAAAGCTGATAATGGCGTCGTAGATGGTCTGTTTTATTATACCAATCGGGACAGTGGTAATGTTAAACGTCCAGATGGCAGTACATTTTTATACTCTGCCCAAGAGCAAGAGACCTACTTAGCAAAACTTAATTTTTATCCTGCGGATGGACATAAAATCTCTCTCAATGCTATGCGCAGCGGACATGAGGGCTGGGAGCCATTTGCTGCCATGCGTGATCAGGATGCTGTGCCTACACAGGCAGATATTGCAAAATATGGCTATGATGAAGCATGGAAACGACGCTTGGTTTATCGTGATCAGGAAGATACCAGTTATTCAGCAAATTATGAGTTTAATCCAGCAGATAATCCATATTTGAATCTCAAAGGGGTTGTTTCATATTCAAAAACCTATCAGCATGACCAAAGACTACCAAGCGTAAATGGTTCAGCAGCACTTTTAGGCAATGAAAGTTGGGTAACCTATACCAATACAGTATTTAAACTCAGTAATATCAGTGATATAGAAACTAAATATGGTACTCATAAGTTAAAATTCGGTACGCAATATCAAAAGATGGAACAGAATTCCCTGATTTTTGATAAAACCAATGTGACCAAGCCTGATTATAATTTTGGCTATTATGAACCCAATTATATGCCAGCAGGCGATCAGCAAATGTTGAGCGCATTTGTTGAAGATCAATATCAGTTCAATAATATCATTATCACACCATCGTTACGTTACGATCATATTGAAAACACAGGAAAACCCAATCGAGCATCACGCTATAATGATCCTAGCGCAGGACATGATTACTCAAGTAAAACCTATACAGGTTGGTCACCTCGTTTGGCAATGTCTTGGAAGCAAACAGACTACATGACATGGTTTGCCAATGTGAGTAAGACATGGCGTGCTCCTCGTGTTGATGAGCAGTATTATGTGCAATCAGCGGCAACCACTGTTCCATCGACCAGTCGTTATTTGCTTCCTGAAAAAATGCTGGCGATACGTATCGGTAATGAAATGAATTTTGATGATTTGTTCAGTACAGATGATCATCTGCAAGTACGATTGACCTATCATCGCAATCGTGGTGCTGACGAAATATTTAGAAACCGTTCAACCTTTTGCCAAGCCCAAGCAGAAAATAATGCAAGTACAGGTGAGGGCAGTGTTAAAGACTGCAATGGTAATTACAATCATGGTTTCTATCGAAACGTTACCGATTACACCATTAAAGCCTATGAAGCTGAAGTTTTCTACAATCAACCGACTTGGTTTGCTGGTTTAACTTATTCATATATTCGTGGGCAACGTGATAATTCACCTGTGAATCCATGGTTTGACCAAAAAACATGGATGGTTGATATCCCACCTAAAAAAGCCACAGCAACTTTAGGGGTAAATGTGCCTGAGCATCACTTAACCATGGGATGGAGAGGAATTTTTGTTGCGGCTCAAGACAGAAGTTTATCTGATAATGATAAATCAATTGCTGCATCTTCTTTTTCTTTACCTAAAACCAAAGGCTACTCGCTTCATGGCGTATATGCAGATTGGCAACCTGTGGGTGAGAAAGGACCAACACTTAATTTCTCTATAGATAATTTGTTTAATCGAGACTATAAAATGTATTTAGGTGAATATATGACGGGTACAGGGCGCGATTATAAGTTCAGTATTTCTCAAAAATTCTAAAGTTGAAGTCTGGATGTTGAACACTTAGTATCTCTCATGAGTAGCCCATAGGGTTTCATTGAAAATGGGCTACTTATATCTTGTTGGATCTAAACGTATTGAAAAGATGATGTGTTTTGGGTTACTGATAAGCTATTGGAATTACAAGCGATTGAAATAACAAAACTTTATTTTTACACGTAAACCAAGTATTAATCATCATTTTTTTAAATTACATTTTGGTTACTTAATGATCGTAAAAATTTACCAATGGGTAAAAAATAAACTTGAATTTTAAAGTTTTCTTTGCCATATTCAAATCATAGTGCTGAAGGTTGTGCTTCAACTATATACGCAGTTTTTATCGCCCACTTTACTCCATCAAGTGGGTATTTTTTTATTTGTCATTGATATTGTTTGAAATTAATTTTCTTATTGCAAACTCTAAAAAGTGGTAAATAATTACAATTTGATTCTAACAATTAGCCCAAGAACTCAATGACCAATTTTTACTTTATGATTTAATATATAAATGTAGTCTTCATTGATTAAATCATATCGAGCTATCGTTCCGCCTTTCAATCTGAAAGCAGTAGTGACGGATTGCCCTAAAAGTTAGAAATGCGACTGCTTAAAAGTAACTTATTGGGGGATTGGAATAAAAAATACTAATTCTAGATCATCCTCATCAAGATTTTCAATTTGACCACTTTCTATAAATCCAGAAGTGCGTAACAAGCGTTGCATAGGTAAATTAGAACGATTGGTGGAGGTAAAAAGCTTAGGATGTAGGCATTTTGACTTCAAACCATTCAGTAAGGCAAGTCCGATGCCATGACGACGATAATGCTCTCCAACCATTAACATTTCAATAAAGCCACATCCAAAGAAATGGTAATTTAAAACACCATAACCCATGATTTCGCCATCCTTTTCAGCAAGAAAACATGTACTTTGAGCACACCAAGCGTGAATTTGTAATACCCGTTGTGCCTCATGTAAGGCAACACTATCAATCGCTATTAAATATTTGAGATCGGCTTCACTGGCGAGGCGAATTAACATTATATCCATCTACTCTTGTCATTCGGATAAATACTATAGCAATATTTCAGATGATTAGATTTGTCTATGCAGTATCAATATTCAAGAAATGTGTGAGTTTACTGGTTGCCCTTTTTGTGATTTTATAAAGATAAAATCAATGATTAAAAAAGACTTTTAATGACCTGTAGGGGCATGAGCCAAAATTCCTGTAAGAGACTATAAATGAGCACCTTAGAAACTATTTATTCAGATTTATACGAGATTGCCTTGAAACTGGATAGTATTCCTAAAAGAATACAAGAAGTCCCTGATTTAGATCATAGAGAAAATATTTTATTTATAGCAAAGGCTTTAAGTCATATTTTTGAATTGCAGAATAATATTTACATGGTAAGACCAGATTTGAAGAAAAACCATAAAGAAAATTAATATTGATTCTTTATCTAATATTAGTGAAATATTTTGCTTTTTCTCAGTGTTATTGCTTATTTTAGACATAATAAACATGACTTTAATAACTGAATGAATATGACTTTAAATGCGCAATGCCACTGTCGGGCAGTGAAATTCACCGTAGAGTTGTCAGATAATTTTGAGACAATACGACGTTGTAATTGTTCATTTTGTCGTATGAGGGGAGCTGTAGCCGTGTCTGCTCCACTTTCAGGAATAAATGTTTATGAAGGTCGTGATAAATTAACAGAGTATAGATTTAACACAAAACAAGCTGCACATTATTTTTGTTCAGTTTGTGGAATTTATACTTTTCATCAACGTCGCTCCAATCCTAAGCAGTTTGGAGTGAATGTTTCCTGTATCGTTGGAGTCTCACCGTTTGATTTTGAAAAAGTTCCAGTTATGGATGGTATCCAGCACCCGAAAGATGGGGGTGGTGGTGTAACAGGCTATCTTTGCTATGAAGCGCTAAATCATAAATAGACACAATCAAGCTTTAGCAAAATATCAAGTTTTTCAAGTCAAAATATGAAGTTGATCTGTGTTGTGTTTGAATGAACGTATTTATGAAGTATCAGGTCTTAAATTGAGAACCTAATGTGATGTTGAGTTATAAGTGTAAGGATTATGCGGATCATACAATTGAAATGACCATATAAATCAAAACATGAAAATTTTAAGAGGATACAGTATAAAGAGAATCGTCAGAGAACTAGAATGAATTTTAAACATTAAATTTTTATAATAAAAATAAGTACTCCGGTGATGCCGCTGCATGGTCGTTACCCTGAACCCGATGAGTTCAAGGTGGACGTGACGTACACTTACTGGGTTTCCCACTCGCGGTGGGCATACACTCAAAATATACAGAACACATCCATAAGTTTAAGTATCGGCAGGGGAATAGACGTACTGGCGAACACCCCAGAGTTGTATTAAGTATACATAATCTGATGTTTGTGGCAAATCATCAAAGGTCACAAATTATAAATATAGATAAAAAAATGAAATCAAATGCACGAAAAAAAAGCGGTTTAGCCCGCTTTTTCAACATCTTCGAGCATTGCTTCTAATAAACGTTCGCATTGTGCGTATTCTTGTAACGTTTTATTCATGCTCAAAACTTCTTGCATTAACTCTAACGCCACCATAATCACCAACTTATTATGTTCAACGTTGGGTGCTTTGCGACGGAACTCTTGAAACTTATCATTTAACAGCTGACCAGCACGTTCTAACTCGTGCCTTTTTTCTGTTGTCGTACCTAGACGGAAAGTCTGTTCGATTAAACGCAATTCTACGGTAACATGTTCAGACATAATTATACTTCCTCATTAGATTCTGAAGGATGAGCAAGTTGTTGAATCTCTTGCGCATGATGATCTTGTTCAGTCCCTAAAATAGAAAGACGTTGAATAATCGCTTCAACTTTGGTCTTTGCATGTTCATTTTTTTGGATTAAACGTTCACGCTCATCTTGCAGGTTTTTAATGTCCTGCAAATGATGGCGCTGTTCATTTGCCATTTTCTCTTTAACCACGCGTAATTCATTACGTTCGGCTAAAATTTCCTGAAAACGATTTTTTAAATCTGTACAGCTTTTTTCTAAACGGCTATAGCGTTCAGCTAAAGATGAGGCATCAGTGTTGAGCTGTTGAAATTGATTTTGCAACTGAGCAAGCTGTTCAGTGAGCGAATCAATTTCATCTTGTTTTTGGGTAATAATACTGTTTTTATGGCTGATTTGAGCGTGAGCTTGCTCTTCACTGTTATCTTTTTCTTTTAACAGCGATGCATTTTCTTTCTCAACAGTCTCGATTCGTGTTTTTAAAACACCAATATGCGTTTGTAGACGCTGTAATTGTTCTAACATAACGGGTCGCACAGATTTGCAATCAAAGGTAATATATACAGAAGTATAGAGATTGGATAAGCGAATGCAAGACGATATTTCAGGTTGGTCAGATTGGAACCAAAATTTTAAAGGGATTGAGGAAATTTCAAGCCCGAGTGAGTTACATGGCTTATTAACAGGTATAGTTTGTGTTACCGAAGTACCAACCCGAGATGAATGGTTACAAATTTTATCGACGTTGGATGTACCAAAATTAGACGATGAAGCATTGGCTGTACTCTCAGATGAAACCGAAGATGTGTCACATGCGCTTGCTGAAGATGATTTAGACTATCTTCCGATGCTTCCAGATGATGAACATACTTTATCGGAGCGTGTTCAAGCTTTGGCTGACTGGTGTGCTGGTGTAGTTTTAGGTTTTGGTTTGGCTTCAGGTCACATTCGTTCAGACGAACAAGAGTTAATTGAAAGTTTAAAAGATGTGGCATCTGTTGAGTTTGATGAATCAGATGACGATGAAGAGGGTGAAGCAAGCTATGAAGAGTTATACGAGTTTGTTCGCTTGATTCCAGTATCCCTATCTGTAGGGCGCAAAAAAGTACCAGTTTCAGAAAGCCCTTTGTTGCAAAATTTCCATAGCAAAATGAAGCAAGCTATAGACTCATCTGAAAGTAACAATGTGGTCGAAATGTTTACACCACACCGTCCAAGTTAAATTTTTTGTTCAAGATGAAGCACTGCTAAGTTTTAATGAAATGGTTGATTGTATAAATCTCTAAAATTTAGAGAGCACAATCAGCCATTTTTTTATCATGATATGCGGATATATTTTGATCACCAAACCAAGTCATTTTAAGGATATTGATAAGGATCGATCAATCAATCTCATAGAATACTGCTGATTTTGTTTTTAAAATAAATGGATAAATATTGTTGTATTCGTATTTACATCTTACCCAATCAAACTGTAATTTAAACATTCACCAATTGATTTAATGAACTGAAAGACAAGCTGAATAGAGAATGAAATTAACTCAAGCAGATTTTCAGGAACGTCGTGACCGCCTGGCTGAACAAATGGGTCCCAATAGTATTGCAATTATCGCCACTAGTCCGGAAGTCATGCGAAATAGAGATGCTGACTATAAGTTTCGTGCAGACAGTAGTTTCTTTTATCTTACAGGTTTTGCCGAACCTCAAGCAGTAGCAGTGTTCGAAACAGATGAAACTGGTGAAATGTATATTTATAGTCTATTTTGCCGTGAGCGAAACCGTGAAATGGAAATTTGGAATGGTTATCGAGCAGGAATTGATGGAGCAATTGATGACTATGAAGCAGATGAAGCATATGCCATAGATCTGCTTGATGAAGAGATTATTGCCAAAATCCTCAATAAAGAAAAACTATTCTATCGGATTGGTCAACGAGCAGAGTTTGATGCCAAAATAACGCATTGGATTTCCAAAGCACAAGAATCCAGTCGTGGTTTCGGCGTGCCAACACAGCTTATGCAACTTGATCAGATTTTAGATGAAATGCGTTTGCATAAATCAGCTGAAGAAATTGAATTGATGCAAATCGCAGCAAATATTAGTGCGGATGCGCATACCCGTGCCATGCAAACAGTTCGTCCCGAAATGATGGAATATGCTTTAGAAGCTGAATTGAATTATATTTTCGGTCAGCATGGTTGTGTCCCTGCCTATAACAGCATTGTCGGTGGTGGTAAAAATGGCTGTATTTTACATTATGTAGAAAATAATCAGCCCCTAAAAAACGGTGATTTGGTTTTAATTGATGCTGCATGTGAATATGAATGTTATGCCTCAGACATTACACGGACTTTTCCAGTCAATGGTAAGTTTAGTCCTGAACAAAAAGCCTTGTATCAAATTATTTTAGATGCACAAACTGCAGCGATAGAAGCGATTCAAATTGGAAACTCCTATAAAGAACCGCATACGGTAGCAGTACGAATTCTGGTTGAAGGTTTGGTTGAACTTGGAATTATGCAAGGTGATGTTGATCAAATTATCGAATCTGAAAGTTATCGTCAGTTCTATATGCATGGAACTGGGCATTGGTTAGGTATGGATGTACATGATGTTGGTGCTTATAAAGATGACAATGGTCAATGGCGAACCTATGAGCAAGGCATGGTGGTTACAGTAGAGCCGGGTCTATATATTGCGCCAGATGATGAAACTGTCGAGGAAAAATGGCGTGGCATTGGTATCCGAATTGAAGATGATGTCGTGGCAACCGAACACGGTCCTTTGGTGTTGACCAAGAATGTTGTGAAAACGATTGAGGATATTGAAGCCTTGATGGCATCCCACAACTGAGTATGTTAATTATTGATGTTCGACTGAGCCATTGCATTGAAATGGCTTCAACAAACGCAATATTTTGACGATATTGCGCTTTTTTCTAAATTAAACATATCAACTCAATCATTTTTGATCTTGATCAGATATGAAGTTGCTTTGATATTTTGCTTAAGATTATAAAAACGATGGGTACTCGAATGACTGGAATGGTATTTCCATTCCAAGGTGACATCCAAGAAATCAAAACAATGATTTATACATGGATGCAACATGAAGTTGAAATTATTGAAAGCTATACTACAATTCGAATTGAGCTGATACACGATAACTTTGTAATTATTGATAATATCGATATTTTTTATTCAGCATATAATCACCCTGAGTTATGGCAAGAACTCGTTGTTGATTTGCCTTTTAACGATTGGATTATTTTCTTCGAATGTGTCGACAGTTGTGATAGTTATAGTTATCTGATTTACAAAAATAATCATGAAGTTAGAAGGATGCTACAGGAAGAAGATGAAGATCTGTATTTTGAGGGTGAGGTGCAAGATTTTGAGAAAGTATGGCTTGATTTTTCAATCTATTATGAACATGAATATGTAGAAAATGGGAAAATAAAAAAAGAAAAAATAACGGATCCTAAGTTTTCATTAGAGCACATTGAGGATCATGAAAATTATTTTAAATATTACCATATTACTTTAAAAAATCAGACGATGTATCACACAAGATTGGCTCGTGTACTGATGGTAGAGATGTTCGAACACTTCTTAGGTTTTGATATTATTGATGGTGATTGTAAGGTTAAGCAGTCTTTGAAAATTGATTACAACACAATTCCAGCGTATGACCGAATTTTAAAACGAGCAGAAAAGAACGATGTACCGGCTCAGAATGAACTGGGCATGATGTATGAGCAGGGTCATGGTATTGAACAAGATATTGAAAAAGCACGATATTGGTACCAAAAAACTGCTAATCAAAATGATCATTGCGGGCAACTTCATCTAGGATTACTTTTTAAAGCAGGAAAAGGTGTCGAAAAAGACCTAGAACAAGCTTTGCAATGGATATCTAAAGCCGCCACCAATGGAAACGCTGATGCGCTAACTGTGTTGGGGGAAATGTACGAATTGGGTGAAGGTGTAGAACAAAGTTTTGCTGAAGCAGCAATCCTTTACCGTAAGGCAGCGAAACAAAGACATGCTGTTGCACCCTATAAACTAGGTCTAATGTATGAGTATGGATATGGTTTTGCCGCGGATATCAAAATGGCAATGCGCTGGTACTATCAGGCAGCTAGTCATTTTAATGAAGATGCTCAAAAACGTTTGGATGAGTTGCGGAAATAATCGTTCGTTTTTATTTTAAATCTGAGATGCCAAAATATATTTCTTATTGTTGAGTTAAATAATAATTTGATATTTCAATAAGATAAGATTATTTTTGCTGAATTGTCTCGACGATAAATAGTCTTTTCATTTTTGATTAAAAACTCCATAACTTAAAGTTTAGAAGAAGGGAGTATTTTAAAATCATTAATACAAATGATAATTATTATCATTTACTTTTGTGGTTTTTTGTGTATGATTTATTGTGTTTACATAATTGATGATAATTTTAATGAAAAAAAACACGAACTACACAAAACCTCTTATTTCTTTCAGGACTCAACTAAGCATCTCCATATTAGGCATTATTTTTTCACAGCACAATTATGCTCAAGAGACTCAGCAAAATGTATCTGCACTACCTACAATTGCAATTAGTGCATTACATGAAACACCTGTGGCATATAGATCAGGCAATATGGACATTCCTCGTACAGAAGATGATGTTCAGGCGTATACGATAATCAAGAAAGAGGAGTTAGAGCGCTCAGGGACAACAACAGTCACAGAAGCAATTACAAAGCTACTTCCAATGGCAACATCAACCAATAATTCAGATTACTTTAGCGCTACCTCAAGCCAGATTAATCTACGAGGTTTAGGTGCAAACCAAACCTTGGTGTTAATCAATGGTCGTCGTAGTGCAGGAACTGGAAATCGTGGTTCAGCAGAATCCACACAACAGCCCAATTTAAATAATATTCCGCTGGCAGCGATTGAAAGAATCGAGATTTTACCAACGTCAGCAGCAGCAATTTATGGTAGTGGTGCTGTTGGCGGTGTCATCAATGTCGTATTGCGTAAAGACTACGTGGGTACAGATTTAGATTTACGTTATGCCAATACCACAGATGATCAGCAGCCCGTGAAATCCTTTAACTTTGTCTCTGGTTTTGCTTTGGAAGAGGGACGTACTAACGTAATGCTCACTGCTTCGAAAAAGAGTCAGGATGGTTTATTAGACCGTGAGCGGGGCTTTAAAGATAAACAACGGCAAAGAATTTTAAAAAATAATCCAAATGCACTTATTGGTCCAACAGTAAATCCACCAGCAGGTGATCTCACCAATATTGGTTCCAAAGATGGTTCAGAATTGATTCCTGGAAGTGGTTCTTCAACTGCACATATTCCCAAGGGTTGGAATGGTGATATCAATACATTAGAAAAAGGTTATGCTTTAGGTCTAGGAAAAGGGGTAAGTAGTTGGTCTGGAGACTCACCAATTTTATATGATACAGATACTGAGTCTGTGGGAGTCTCAATCAATCGTGATTTTACTGATCGTTTCAATGTATTTCTTGAGGCAGGTTATGATCGTGAAAAAGGCTGGGGCTATAACAGTTCACCACATGGTTTTGGTGTGGTCACAGTAAGCAAAAACAGTCAATATAATCCATTTGGTAAAGATGTATTGGTCAACTATACGCTGAATGGAGACAGTTTCGGTGCTTGGGCGAAAGACACTTTTGAAACGACACAGAAAAAGGCTGCAACAGGTTTTATTTTTGATTTGACACCTAAATGGTTACTATCTGGTGATTATTCTTGGAGTAAATCGGATATTGGTCAAAGATATATCCGTAAAGGAAATGTAAATCCGAGAGCAACCCAATGGAATAAAGATACAGCCAATAATTTGATTGACTTCATTGAAGACTACACCACGAAACCGACTGATCTTATTCAAAAGTATTGGCATTATACTAAAAATAATACTCAGCAAACTTTAAATGACATGTCGATACGGGCAACAGGACCAATTGCGACATGGTATGCAGGGGATATTCGATTGGCGACCGGAATCGAACACCGACGCTATGCAAGTGAAGGTTATGCTGATCATCAGTATGTCGATAATCCTTGGGTTAAACCTACTGAACGTAAAACTCAAGCTTCAAGTGTGTATACTGAATTCAGTATACCTTTACTGTCATCAGATCATCATTACCGTTTCGCGAAGTCACTCGAGATGCAGGTAGCTGCACGTTATGAGGATTTCAAAGTATCAGCAAAAGTACCTCAGTATGATCCTAAAGCTGATCCTACTACAGGTTATAAGTCTAATTTTTTGGGCTATAGTGACTCAGGAACTGCTAAATTTGATGCTATTTCACCAACGATTGGTTTTAAATTTGAGCCTAATGATCAGATGATGTTCCGTGCTTCATATAGTGAAGGTTTTGTTACGCCAACAGCAGGGCAGTTAGCATTAGAGACGGTCAGTCAAAATACTAGCACTTCACTTAAAGATCCTGTTACAGGGAAAATATTGGATATGACCACAGATATTATTTCAGGCGGTAATCCAACGATTACCCCTGAAAAATCGAAAAGTTATAATTTTGGTGTGGTCTTGACACCAGAGATAATTGAAAACTTGCGGTTATCTGTGGATTATCATCAGATTAAAAAAAGTAATAATATTACATCGGTAAATGCACAGTATATTTTGGATAATCAAGATAAATACGGCAATCGAATAAAACGTGATGCCAACGGTGATATAACGTCGATAAATACTGCAGTCTTCAATGCATTAGGATTAAAAACTAAAGGGATTGATACTAATTTAAGTTATGCTTTCGACAGTGCAGTCGGAAATACTTCGTTTAATTTAGGGTATACCTATGTCAGTGAATATAAGCAACAAGACACTGCCGACACGCCTTTTGTTGATTATGTCGCAATGGCAAGTAGTAATGATTATCCATTAAAGCATCGTGCCAATGCATCAATCTACCTGAAACCTAACGATGTATGGGCTTTTGGTTGGGCTACACAATACTATGGTTCATATACTGTAACTAATGCAACTGCAATTTTAAATCAGACAGGAAAAGACATCAAAACTCTAAAAATAAATGATCAGTTATATCATGATATTTTTGCCAAAGCTAAATTGCCGTTTGGCAAATCTAATAAGGTTAACGCTGCAGAAGTCGGTTTTGGCATCCAAAATCTATTTAATGACTACGCGGTTGATTTATCTGGTACAAAAGGTTATCTGAGTAAATATAGTGATTTAAGAGGTCGTCAGTATTATCTCAATCTTAAACTATCGTTCTAGTCCATGTCTTACATGAGATACGTGAGATAACTAAAGTATTCTAATATTGGTTGTGTTCAAGCGCATATCGATTAAACAATCGCTTCGTTTGATTGTCATCCTTTTAACAACTTTAAGGCTGTGATTTAAATATAATAAATTACAGCCTTATTTTTTTATATTGTTCATTG
Source organism: Acinetobacter sp. WC-743 (assembly GCF_000335555.1). Lineage (NCBI taxonomy): Bacteria > Pseudomonadati > Pseudomonadota > Gammaproteobacteria > Moraxellales > Moraxellaceae > Acinetobacter > Acinetobacter sp. WC-743. The sequence goes on from NZ_AMFQ01000118.1 coordinate 73,579, forward strand.
ATTGATTATCCCATTTTTAAAATAACGTATTGATTCAGTACAAATGATAGCAACAATTTCCTATTTCAATATAAAAATAATCGCGCTTGATGTAAGATAAAATTCATCAAGATCATAAGTATTCAGTAAGCTGAATCACGTATAGAAAGGATCAAAGCATGCAACAAGAAGTCATCATCGTTGGCGGTGGAATGGTTGGGCTGAGTTTGGCTCTCATGTTGGCGAAAGCGAATATTGCGGTAAAGCTCTTAGAAGCGGTGAAATACCCAAATTATGATGACAACAATGCTGTAGCTTATCATTCAAGTTTTGATGCTCGAAATACAGCACTTTCACGTCGTACTGTACAAATTTATCAAAAGCTCGGTTTGTGGAATGCTTTACAAGAGCATGCAACCCCGATTCTTGAAGTTCATATCACAGAGCAAGGCAGTTTCGGTAAAGCCCGTTTAAAAGCAGATCAAGAAAAAGTCGAAAGCTTTGGGCAAGTGATTGAAAATGCATGGCTTGGACGGGTACTTCTTACTCAGGTAAGACAACAACCTCTTATAGAGTTGATTGATGGTGTGCAAGTAAACTCTTTAAAACAAGACAATGACTTTGTTTATATAGAAGCAAGTCGTGGTGAAGAATATAGTCATTCAATCAAAGCTAAATTGGTGATTGCAGCAGATGGTCGAGACTCTTTTTGCCGTCAAGCCTTAGGCATCGGTGTGGATGTACATGATTATGATCAAGTTGCAATTGTCACCACTGTACAAACGTCTAAACCGCATCAGCAAGTGGGTTTTGAACGCTTTAGCCACTTAGGTCCATTAGCATTATTACCTTTGCCTGGTGAATGCCGCCGTTCAGTTGTTTGGCCAGTAAAAAAAGGAACAGAGGGTGAGTGGCTAGGGGAAGAGAATGATCAACATTTTTTGGATGCCTTACAGCAAACCTATGGAGATCGTGCAGGTAAATTCCAAAAAACAGGCAAACGTTTTAGTTTCCCATTGTCACAAGTGCTGGCAGATAAACAGGCGGTTGGACGTGTGATCTTAATGGGAAATGCGGCACATACGATTCACCCTGTGGCAGGGCAAGGATTTAATCTATGCATGCGTGATGCTGATGTATTGCTGCGTTATATCACAGCACAAATGGCTAAGTCTGAAGATATAGGTGAGCCTGAGATGTTAAAGGCATACGAACAGGCTCGCTTAACAGATCAACAACGGGTCATCAAATTTTGTGATTCGGTTGTACGAGGCTTTAGTAATCAGAATCCAGTTTTAAAATTATTACGTAATACAGGGTTGGTTGCATTTGATGTCATCCCTGGAATAAAACCCTTGGTTGCCAATTACGCAATGGGGTTAAAAGCATGATAGAACAAAATGTTTTAGATGTTATTGTTATTGGTGGCGGTCTGGTAGGCGGTTTAACCGCATTACTTTTGGCGCAAGGCGGTGTTCAAGCAACAGTATTAGACGCAGCACCCATTTTAGACGAGCAAAAAGTTTTAGCCCAAGCGAATCCACGAGTTTTGGCACTCAGTCAAGCAACCATTCATTTACTTAAAACTGTGAATGTTTGGGATAAAATTGCCCGAAAGATGCCTTATACAGGGATGCAAGTCTGGAATAAAAATGGTTATGGAGAAATTAATTTTGGTCAAGAATCCATAAATTTTCCGACGGATGAACATAGTTTAGGTTCAATGGTTGAACCCAGCTTATTAAATCTCGCCATTCAACAACAAATGCTGGAACAATTAAACGACTATCGTACCGAGGTGAAAGTCGTTCGTGTTGAACAAGGCGTTGGTTGTTGGATAATCCATCTTGCAGATGGCAGTCAGTTAAAGACAAAATTAGTCATTGGGGCAGATGGGGCAAACTCATTTGTGCGTGAGCAGGCTTTTATTGATTACGATATTCTTGATTATCAGCAAGCAGGTTTGACTTGTGCGATTCGTACCACACAACCGCACCGTTATGTGGCTCGTCAAATTTTCCATCCAACTGGTCCTTTGGCATTTTTACCGATGGCGAGTTTGAATCCTCAACAAGCTGAGCATTGGATTTCAATTGTCTGGACACTGCCTGATGATTATGCAGATGAATATGCCAGTTTGAATGATGTAGATTTTTGCCAGTTGCTCACTCGTGAAAGTCATCATATGTTGGGTGAAATAATTGAAGCAACACCACGTGCAAAATTTCCACTCAAAGCACGCGCAGCGCAGCGTTATGTCAAGGAAGGGTTGGCATTGATTGGTGATGCAGCACATGTGATTCATCCTTTGGCTGGGCAAGGAGTGAATATAGGTTGTTTGGATGCGGCAGTGCTTTGTGATGTCTTATTGCAAGATAAAAAGCGTGGTGTGTGGGCACACCAACAGACCTTAAAACGTTATGAACACACTCGTAAAGGGCAAAATGATGCCATGATGCATAGCATGTCGATGATTGGTTTCTTGGAAACTGCTGAATTCTTTCCTATGATCTGGGCGCGTAATTTTGGACTGAAACAAGTGGAAAATACTCCGCTTTTAAAAGATCAATTTTTAACAAAAGCCAGTGGATTAGAAACGTTAAAAAGCACGCAATATGCCATTTCATGAGTTGACTGATACTTTTTAAACAATCATTTAAACAATATTACGAATTTGATGAAAAAAAACACGATTTTATGTATCTAGAGACTAGTCGAATCCGCAAGAGATTGGTACATTTCTCTGTAAAACATCACCATTTTTTGGATGGTAAATTGACGTCGTTGATGGGGAGTTCAAGATGACAGATACAAATGATTATGATGATAATTCAGAAGATCATGCAGTTGACGATGATGAAGCTAAAGCAGCGGAAAAAGGTGCTGCGGTAAGTGAATCAACGGTGTCTGATACAGATTTGGCTGAAGCAGAAACACTCACGGTGACTGCGAAAAAAAGACAACGTGAAGCATTAGAAGATGAAATCGCTGCATTTTTAGCGCGTGGTGGGAAAATTACTGAAGTTCCCCCTGATGAATCTGCAAGAGATTGATTTTAAAAGCACCGTCAGGTGCTTTTTTAATGTCTTTAAAATTTGATTAGGGGCGACTGATTTGATTCAACGTTTAAGGTTGCATGATGATTTCGACACGTTGTTGATCATTCCCAATTGCTTCAAAGTCATTACTGATTAAATCATAAGTAATTTTTGAACTTTTAATTTGTTTTCCAACATCACTTCTAATCATCGCATTACCTTCTAGAGTGATTATTGATTTTTTAGCATCGAAAATCATTTTATTTGCAGAAGCCTGAATGTTTTCTTTCGTTTTATAGATTCTCTTATTCAGTTTTAGAGGGGTGCCAAAAGCGATGATAGACACAAGTTGTTTATTTTTATCTTGATTGAGCTGTATTTCATTTCCTGTGATCTGCATACTTCCTTGTTTGGCGCTAAAGTTCCCTTTGTAATAGCCAGAGGAGTTATGGATATTAAATTGAGCAAAATCACCTGACAGTTGAAGTGGTTCATTAAAATCCGGATCTTGTGCAGCAAATAAAGATGATGTCATCAGCCATGACAATAAAAAGAGTCGTGGTTTTGATATTTTAAAAATTTGAATCTTTGGTTTATTGATCATAAGTTAAAATTTCTGATAAATAAAAAATAAATGTTCAATCATATTCTTAGATACATTGAGGAACAGTCACTAAACATCCCATTCCTCAATGATGATCATTCTACTTTTGTTGTTATATCACATGATTATTGATTGGTGAGTTCTAACGCTCGTTGGTAAGCAATTTTCTTTTTGATGCCCATTAAATCAGCTGCGAGTTGCGATGCAGCTTTAACAGATAAGTCCTGTAATAATCGTGTGAGTAGTTGATCTAACTTATCTTGTTCAACATCTTGATCTTTGGCATCAGGTAGACCACCGATGACTAAAACGATCTCACCTTTTTGTTGGTGATGATCATTTTCAATAAAACTCACCAATTCACCTAGCGTCATTTTTTTAATAGTTTCAAAGGTCTTGGTGATCTCGCGAGCGAAACCGACGGGGCGTTGTTCACCAAAAACCTGAGCCATATCTTTGACACTGTCTAAAATACGGTGGGGCGCTTCATAGATAATCATGGTTTGCGTTTCATATTTTAATTTTTCTAGTTGTATTAAGCGCTGAGATTGTTTTGAAGATAGAAAGCCTTCAAAACTAAAACGGTCACTAGGTAAGCCAACAGCACACAAAGCTGCAATTGCAGCGCAAGCGCCCGGTACAGGAATGACACGGATTCCATTGTCTTGTGCAGCACGAACCAATTTAAATCCAGGATCACTAATGAGCGGGGTTCCAGCATCACTGACCAGTGCAATATCTTGACCTTGCTTTAATTTTTCGATAAGTATATCAATTTTGTTACTTTCATTATGATCATGACACGCTGTAAGTGGAGTTGAGATATTATAATGTTTTAATAATTGAGCGGATTGGCGGGTATCTTCTGCCGCAATAATAGAAACCGACTTTAAAACTTCAATAGAACGGAAAGTCATATCATCTAAGTGCCCAATTGGGGTCGCTACGACAAATAATTGAGCACTCATAAAGGTCTCCATGAAAAATAAGATAGTGTTGAACAGTATTAAAAGACTGGTATGTTTGGGAATAATTGGATTTACAATCCAAGTTCACGCAGAAATTCTTGTTATCTTACCTGAAACAGGTCCCATGTCGCGAGCAGGTTTAAGTATCAAACAAGGAATATTGAATGCATCTCATGCATCCAAGAACCAAATTCCATTAAAATTTGTCGATTCTGATCAAAAACCCATCAAAACCATATTGAAGCAAAATGTGAATAAAAAGACCAAAATGATTATTGGTCCTTTGGCACGTCCAGATGTAGAAGCATTGATTAATTTAAAACCTAAAGTTCCAGTGCTTGCTTTGAATGAGGTGTATCCGACCCATAAAAATGTTTGGCAATATAGTCTGTCTAAAAATGACGATGCTTTAGCACTTCTGGATTATATTCAGCATGATAAAGTGAGCAAACTTTATGTTGTTCGTGAAAAGGGCACTGAGGCAGAATCAATCAGCTTTTTAAATGCACTTTTCGCAAATTATGCAGGAGAAGTTGACCCAGTAGATGCGATGCCAAATACGACCAAAGCAAGTGAAGGTATTTTATTGCTTGGGTCAAATCAATGGTTGGCAAATTTAAAGAAGTTAAAGAAAAAGAATATTTATACTCAAGCGATCGCCGTGAATGAAAGTAAAACATTACCGAAAGGCATGAAGTTCTGTGATGTGCCTGCTTTGTATATCAAAGAATGGGAAGATGTGGTGAAAGCCTATAAGGATCAACCAACGTCATTACCTTATCAACGTTTATATGCATTTGGTGGTGATGCTTGGTACATTGCTGAACAATTTGTGTTAGATCCCAATGTCAAAAGTCTAACCTTTAATGGGCGGACAGGAAAAATTAAAATTGAAGGTAATCGCGTTGAGCGCATTCCACAATGTTTTGAGCGCTCTAAAAATAACTTAGTGCCCTTATAGTTGAATGATCGATGGCTAAAAATAATTTAGGACAATGGGCAGAGCAAGAGGCAGTAAAAATATTGCGGCAGTCTGGCTACACGATTGTCAAATTGAACTATTTTTCTCGCTTTGGCGAAATCGATATTATTGCTGAGACACAGCAAGAATTAGTTTTTATTGAAGTGAAAGCCAGAACGTCAAGCTATAGGGGATATGCCTTTGAAGCAGTGAATTTGATTAAGCAACAAAAAATGATCAAAACGGCGTTTAGGTTTTTACAAGAATATCCGCAATATGAACAGTATTATTGTCGTTTTGATGTAATTGGGTTTGATTTACATCATAAAATTGCAAAAAACGTACAGCAAGACTTAAGTAAAATCTCTTATGATCAGTCTTGGATTGAAAATGCATTTACTTTGGATGCAGACTTGATTAATCTGTGATGAAGAATTGCCTCACAGTTTTTTATCAAAAAAAAGATATGTTCCAACATCTTAATGAGTAATCAGGATGTTGTGTTGTCAGTTAAAATCATTAGGAGTCTTGCTGAGTGTTAAAGCGTATTGTCATCACCATGATGTGTGTAGCAAGTTTGTCTGGTTGCGCTAGTTTTATCTCAGGTGGTACTGGTTCTTCACCAGTGGGAACAGAAAGCGGTGTCCGATCTTTAGGGCAGGTTTTTATTGATTCTTCTATTGAGCGTACTGCGAAAATTAATCTATATAAGCTGGATGCTCGATTTAAACAATCTCGTGTAAATATTAATAGTTTCCATAGTAATGTTTTACTGACTGGACAAGTGCCTGATGCACATTTAAAGCAGCTTGCCGAAGACAATTTACGTGCAATGAGTGACGTAAAAGCGGTACATAATTATTTAACTGTTGGCAATCAAATCGGCTATAGCACCATTATGCAAGACGCTTCTGTCACCGTAAATACGCGTGGCTTAATCATGAAAGCGCCTGTCGTTTCTGATAACAAAGTTTTGGTTCATACTGAAGATGGCGTACTGTATGTTTTGGGTCGTTTAAATAATGCTGAAATCGCAGATTTAAATGATGTTCTACAAAAGGTTGGAAATGTGACTAAAATTGTGACCTTGATTGACAATGTTGAGCAAGCAAATAATTCAGTTCAAACTTCATCGTTTACGGCACCTGTGGTAAACAATGCACAACAACCAGATGTGCAAACCCCTGTTGCAATTGATCCAGATGCTTCAGGGCAAAACAATAATGTTATCCAACAATAGATTAGAATTGCTAAAAATTAAACTTGATAAGCAATTTCAACAGCTTAAAGTCAAGTTTAAAGCACATTATCAAGATTTTCGTTTATATGATTTAGGCAGCATAACGATCAATGGACTAACCCCTAAAAAGGGGTATTCCATAAAATCAAACATTGCTTATGGTTTAAAAGCTCGACAACGTTTAGATCTATATCTTTCCCATCAAACACATAACAAAGCTTTAATTGTTTTTGTACATGGTGGTGCTTGGAATCATGGTGATAAAAGTGCCTATAAATTTGTAGGTGAAGCATTTAGTCGCTATGGCTATAACGTTGCGATTATGAATTATCATTTAGCACCTGAACATAAGTTTCCAAGCTATGTTGATGATTTAGCCGTTGCTTTGAATTATCTTGAACAACAGCAAACACGTTTAGGGATTACTACAGATAAAATTGCACTCATGGGGCATTCAGCTGGGGCATTTAATATTGCCTCATTGCTTTATCATCCCAAAAGTTATGCTTTGGCGCTAAAACCAAACATCAAAGCCATGATTGGAATTGCGGGACCTTATCATTTTGATTATACAGGTGATGCTTTGGCTGAAGATGCATTTGATCAGGCGATTCCATATCAACAAGTGATGCCTTATTACTTTGTTGCCAAGAATGATGTAAAGCATTATTTATTTCTGGCTGAAAATGATCAAATCGTAAAGCCTTCGAACTCATTTGATTTCAAACAACAATTACATGAACAAGGTAATCATTGTGAAATCTTGACGATTCCTAAAACGGGACATATCTCGATTATGGGAAGTGTTTCGAGTTTATTCAGTCGTTTCTTTATGACACGATCGGAAATTATAAAAGTACTCGATGATGCAATGAACAAAGCCTAGCAATCGCTAGGCTTTTTATTAAGGATATGGATCAAATTAATCTTGGTGCATCGGTGTATTGTGAATCACATGTTCAATCATGGCATGTGCAATACTGCCTGTGAACGGCGTTTCAGGCAATTGATCAAATTTGAAAAATTGCGCATCACTGATCTCTTCTTCTTGTAATACGATTTCACCCGCCTCATATTCGGCTTTAAAGGCGAGCATCAAATTACTTGGAAAAGGCCACGGTTGACTCGATAAATATTGTACATTCTTTACTTTTAAACCGACTTCTTCCAAAGTTTCACGCTTTACCGCTTCTTCAAGGGTTTCACCGACTTCAACAAAACCTGCAATCAGACCATACATATTACTTTTATTCTTGGCATTTTTAGCCAATAAAATTTCATTCTCGCCACGTGTGATCACCGTAATAATACACGGCTGTACACGAGGGTATTGGTGATAACGACAGGCAGGGCAAACCATTGCATATTCAATCGGGTGAACTTCTGTTTCATGTCCACAGTGACTACAAAATTTATGATTTCGACGCCATTCAAGCAGTTGCACTGCTCGGCTGGCTTGTTCAAATTCAGATTTTGTCCATTGTGAGATGAGCTGTCGAATTGGAATCAGTTGATAACCTTGTGGAATTTCATCTTCGATAAAAAGATCTCGGGCAATGATTTGATCACCCGAGTTAAAACTGATATCACTTGCCAATTTCTCTACTTTCGGAAGTTGTAAGTTTTCATCTACTAAAAGTTGTTGGTGATGAAAGATATAAGCAACTGATAATTCTGACATTAGGCTACCGATTTTAAATTTTGACTACTTGCTAATGCTACATCAAACATCGTTTGCAAAACAGGTTGTTTGTTCTGTAGATTTTCAATCATCATATCTGCACTGGCTAACACATCCAGAAGTTTATTGATCTGTTGTTGGTTAAATATCTGTTCTTTGTTGAGTCCAGACTGAATAAATTCGGCAGACTGTGCCAATGCCTTTTGACCATCTTTGGCTGCAAGGAACAATAAAGCTCCTCCAATTTCATATAATTGAGAAGGTAGTAGTTCTAGACTTGTAGATTGCGGATCTTGTAAATATTGAACCAGTGTTTGTGAGCTTAAATCGACCATTGCCTTAGTTTCAGTCAGTAAAGCGGTGTGAGCTTCATCAAGACGGTCTAAAGAAATATGTAGATTATTGACCTTTAATTGCAAGCGATTAGAAGTGTAATTTCGTTCAAGAATTCCAATAGAGTTCATCGCAGATAGAATACTATTCATCAATTGCTGTGCATAGTTTTCATCTCTCAGCATGTTTTCTTGAGACAACAGATCAGCTTGCTGTTTTAGTTCGCTATAGGCTTCATTTAAGTTAAGTACTTTAAATACATGTGCAAGGTCTGTGAGTTTACTCTTTAATTCTTGAGTTTTCTCATCACTCATATTTTGATAATTAAACTCGATATCATTACGGATTTGCGACATTTCATCTGTAATGAGCTGGCTGACACTATGAATCGTATCGAAATCTGGTCCGTACAAATGACGACTAAAAATCTGTAATTGAGTATCCGTTAAAATATCTTCGCCTACATTGATTTGCTCACGAATGTGTTGGGAAATTTCATCTTCCTGACTAATACAAATACTCAATACATTTGCAGTATCGGTTAAGGATGGAATAAATCCTGCAAGGTCTTTAAAGAATGATGAAATGTTGGTTTCGATGCTAATTAATGTTCTTAAACGTGTATCGTTGAGGATAATATTTTCAATCTGATTTAAAGCCACAGCAATCAGCGCCCAATATTGAGCACTCGGTTGTCCTTGAGCGATATTGGCTAAATAATTGCCAACCAGTTTTATCCCTTGCAGATCTAAATCTGTCTCTTGTTGATTTAAGAGTTTATGCAGACACAGCTTATAAAGCTTATGTACATGCACTGAATGTTCCAAATCTGGAGTTTGTAAGAGATTAAAACTAGGCGTCACGCAATCCAGTAGTGGCATAATAGCTTGACCTTCTGGCGTGAGTTCTAAACCTAAAGAAAGTTCCAAGCGGTTTAGTGTGTCATGCAAAAATTGTGGCACTTTGACTTCACGTAGACAACTAAACTCGATGTAACGTTTGAGCATGGTTGTACCTTCGCTCAATGCAATCACATCTTGAGTATTGATTTCACGTGGGTTTTGCATGATTTTACGCATGACTTGTGCTGAAAGTTCGGCAATTTTGGCAACTTGAGGCATGTCAATCAGCATCAGTACATGACTACATTGTTCCAGTTGTAGCAATGCATCATCAATACCAAAGGGTAAAGTTTGATCTTCAACTAAACTGCTGACAGCAGATTCAACTTGTAAAATTGAATTATCGACTTCTTTTTTAATAATCAGTAATGCCGTCGGATCAAAATGTATAGAGGTTTGGTAAGACATTGATCTGCACCTTTCCTGGGTATCTAAATGTTCTATTGCATAGCCTCAAAACGAGGCTAATTTTCTAAGTTTTAATATAGCTGAACAAGGGACTTTTTACAGAAAAAAATCAGCCTAAATAGGAAATTTTATTTTGCAAAAATGCAGGCTTCCCCATGTTTTTCTTGATATTTATTGACCCAGTTCTCATGTGCTTCCAATTCTTCATCTGAAGCGTAAATTACTGGAACATCAATTTCAATTTTTTGCCGTGTTGTATTCCCCTGAGCTTGTTCAGTATGTGCAGAAATAGCATCCATGTCAAAGGATACTTGTCCGCCTGTCATTGCGAGATAAACATCGGCTAAAATTTCAGCATCAAGCAATGCGCCGTGGAAAGTACGATCACGTTGAACAATTTCGTAACGTCGAACAAGTGCATCTAAAGAGTTTTTTTGTCCTGGATGCTTACTTTTAGCCATCGCTAAAGTATCAGTCACTGTACACACTTCAGACAGGGCAGGAAGACCACTGCGTTTGAATTCCATATCCAAGAAGTTCATATCGAAGCTTGCATTATGTGCAATGATTTCACTGCCTTTTAAGTAGTCGAATAGGACTTCTGCAATTTCCTCATACTTGGGTTTGTCTTTTAAAAATTCATCAGTGATCCCGTGGATGGCTTCTGACTCACCTACAGGTTTTCCTGGATTAATGTAGATGTGAATCGAACTGCCTGTGAGTTTACGGTTGACCATTTCAATCGCACCAACTTCAACAATTCGATCACTGTCCTGATAATAAAAACCTGTGGTTTCGGTATCAAGAATAAACTGTTTAGGTCCATGCAGTTTTATGGTCGCAGGTGTAATCACAATTTGCGGGTGAATATTCATATCTTTCATTTGAGTACTTTGTTCAACCTGTTCTACTACATCTTGATCACGCAAATTATTATTTGGTGTCTCAGAACTTGTCACAGTTTGTTTGGGTGTCGGCAATTCAGTATCGATAGTTTCATCGGATTCCATCAGGTCAAATCCGAAGGGATCATCAAGCAACCAGTCTTTTTCATCTTTTTTTTTATCATTATTTTCTACAATCTGTTCGGTGGCTGATTGAGGCACCTTCGTGTTTTTTGCTGCCAATGTTTGTTCCGTACCTAAGTTTGCCAACTGATCAGCCATTTCATTGCCTGCATGACCTGCATGACCTTTAATCCAATTCCATTCGATTTCACGACCTCTACATACGCGATCTAATTTTTGCCATAAATCAGGATTTTTGACATCTTTCCAATTTTTCTTTTTCCAACCTTCAATCCATTCGGTAATACCGCGCTTTACATAGTTGGAGTCGGTCCAAATAATCAGTTTCGCTTCTGTAGGGCAAAATGAAATGCCTTCAATAGCAGCACTTAGCTCCATACGATTATTGGTGGTATCCAGCTCACCACCACACAATTTATGCTCTTCAGTTTCAGTGATGATATAAGCACCCCAGCCACCAGGACCTGGGTTGCCTTTACAAGCACCGTCGACATAAAGTGTGATTGTTTGTGACATAGTAATAACCAATGAAAGTGAATTAAGAGTTGAACATCGCGGTTTAAGAATTTATTGTATACGCAAATCAGCGTTTTCTACGCATGAACTGAGATTTTTTTAATTTCTTGTAACATTTGTATGCAATTCGCATTCAAATTTTGCCTTGTATGCGCCCTAAGCTCTACTAAAATGGCAAAGATAAAATAATTTACTAAATGTTGTTCGGAACCCTTATGTTTAAACCTACCACAATGGTGTGGCAACCTACTGCATCTGTTTTCTTTAAACTATCACTATTAACATCTGCATTGGCGGCACTGGGTTTGACTGCTGGGTGTTCTTCGAACCCATCGACGTCAAAAACTCAAACATCAAAGTCGTCAGGAATGTTGGACGCGAACAGTTTGGATTCACTAGAGGATCTTCTGTCAGCAACTGATATGCGTGCGGTAGAAGGTGATCGTTTATTGATTTTAAAACATGGTGACGTTTGGAAGCGCATGTCTGTTGGTTTTAAAATGGATGAAAACCATTGGGACCCACGGATTGATGCGCAACGAAGCTGGTTCGTTTCTCGTCAACCTTATATAGATCGTTTGAGTGCCCGTGCATCACGTTATCTTTACCATACAGTAAAAGAAGCTGAACGTCGCGGTTTGCCAACTGAATTGGCATTATTACCAATCATTGAAAGTTCTTACGATCCTGCTGCAACCAGTAGTGCTGCGGCAGCGGGAATGTGGCAGTTCATCCCAAGCACAGGTAAAATTTACGGTTTAAGACAAACCAGTTTGTACGATGGGCGTCGTGATGTGGTTGAATCCACTCGTGCAGCATATGAGTTTTTAGGTGGTTTGTATAATCAGTTTGGTTCATGGGAATTGGCATTGGCAGCATACAATGCTGGTCCAGGACGAATTCAACAGGCAATTAATCGAAACCAAGCAGCAGGGTTGCCAACAGACTATTGGTCATTACGATTACCACAAGAAACGATGAACTATGTTCCGCGCTTTTTGGCGGTCGCACAAATCATTAAAAATCCATCTAAATATGGTGTAAGTTTACCGCCGATTGCCAATCGTCCGCATTTTAGAGAAGTCGCTGTTCCACCAGGTGCACAATTGAATCAAATTGCGTCCATCACAGGTTTAAGCCGTGCGGAATTGTACGCGCTGAATCCGGGGCATCGTGGTGAAGTTGTTGATCCATCAAGTACTTTACGAATTTTGATTCCTGCTGATTTAAGCCCAACAATTGATTCCAAGTTAAGAGCTTTAAAATCAAGCTCTGATGGTGGATTTTGGGCAAGCAATAATAGCCCAACGACAGCAACCCAGACTTTAACACCTGCTGGTGTAACGTCTACGGTAACGCAATCGATTACGCCGACCCGTACCACGCCACCTGTATTGAGTTCAAATAAAGCAACCACTACGACAACCAGCACTGCAAATTCAGTAAATACTTTAAAGAATACGCCACAGGGCTCAGATGCTTTGGCGCGATTTGCCGCCAATGCAGATATTCCAAGTGCACCACGTATTCCTGTTGCCGTTACTACGGCTGCCAATGTTAAACCTGTTGCCGTAGAACCGCCTATTTCTGCACGAGAAAAGGCCCAAATTCTTGCCGCGGTGAAAGCTGAAGGTGAAAAAGAAACAGTTAAACAAGTGTTAGAGCCACAAGCAACACAAGCAGAAAAAGAAGAAGTTGTTAAAGAAATTAAAGCAATTGCGCCACAAGGTACGGAAGTTTTAGATCCGTATGATGGCAAAATTAAATTGACTGCGATTCAGACCAGTCAATCAGTCGCAGAAGTGCAGGGTAGAGAAAATACGGTTGGATTTGCCTATCCTAAAGGCTTGGCTGATACTACACCAGCAAATTCTGAAGAAGCGAAACTGAATCAAGATAAGAACTTTAAGAAAACTGATACTGAAGTCGTGGTGGAGCCTCCTAAAGGTAAACGCAGCACTTATACTGTTTTGGCAGGTGATACTTTAGCAACGATTGCTTTGAAAAATGGAGTCAATTGGCGTGACATTGCCAAATGGAACCAAGTGGATCCAAATGGAACTTTATTTGTTGGTGCAACATTGTATTTGTATGATGCTAAACCACAGATTGATGCGCCAACCACCTCACGGAAATCAACAGAGTCAGCACCGACCACTTATGTGGTTAAACCGAATGACAGCTTAACTGGCGTTGCCAATCAATTTGATTTATCGGTTTCACAATTGGCAAGTTATAACAATTTGAATACCAACAGTAATTTATTTGTTGGTCAAAAATTAAAACTTAAAGATACTGCTGATGATAAATTATCAGAAATTAATAAGACTGTGGTTCGAGCAGATACATCTAAGCCCGTTGCTAAAGTAAGAACTAAATCTTATGTGGTCAAACGTGGTGAATATCTCAAAATCATCGCTGATCGTTATGCATTATCAGTTCATGAACTTGCTGATTTAACTCCAGGATTAGATATTTCAAGCAGTTTGTTTGTCGGGCAAAAAATCAATGTGCCCCTTAATGAAGTGAATGAGCAAGAGAACAAGCTTGAGTCGAAAGTGGCTGAGCAAAGTAAGTTTAAAAATCTGAAATCTGAACCAAGCTATAAAACGGAAAACTATAAAGTTCAAAGTGGTGATAGTTTATCCAGTATTGCAGCACAGTCTAAATTATCTTTAACGGAGTTGGCTGAGTTGAATAAACTCTCTCCATCTCGAAACTTACTTGTAGGTCAGGTGATCAAAATTCCTGCTGGAAGTTCTACTCCAGAGACCTATACAGTTCAATCGGGCGATAGTTTGATTGCAGTTGCCAACAAATATAATTTACAAGTTAACCAAATTGCTGAGTTAAATGGTCTAACGACGACCTCAGGTTTGCTGGTTGGACAAAAGCTCAAATTAACAGGGACACCTGAAAGTAGTGCTAAAGACAGAGCACATAGCAAAAATGAAGCGAAATCTGAAGCTTCAAGCAAGGACATTCATGTCGTAAAATCAGGTGAGACGCTGGCAAGTATTGCCAAGAAATATAAATTACAGTTGAGCTATTTGAGCGACTTAAATGGTTTATCTCGTAATCAAGCACTTGATGTTGGACAACGTTTGAAAATTGAAGGAGATTTACCCAGTAAATCCTCGTTTTCTAAGGAAAAGGAAGACTTAAAAGCTTCAGCAAAGTCTTCATCTAAAGCAGCGAGTAAGAATACTGAAAGTTATGCTGTTAAGGCAGGCGAATCTTTAAATGTCATTGCAAGTCGTGTGGGTTTATCCGTACAAGAACTGGCTGAGATGAATGATTTAAGTCCACGTGCTGGTTTACAGCGCGGTCAATCCATTCGTATTCCTAAAACTGTCACTGAGTACAAAGTGAAAAGTGGCGACTCATTGATTCGTTTAGCCAGTAAGTTCGGTATCGATACTGGCGCATTAGCTGAGATGAATGATCTGAAACCAAATGCCGCTTTACGTATTGGTAGTATTATCAAAGTTCCAAATCTTTAATTGATTTGGGTGGTAGATGGATTTACTGAGTGATTTAAATTTTCAAAATGATTTTTTGAATCAAGGAAAGTAGGGGAATGCACCTGAGTTTTACACATGTCAGTACGTTCGTATTGGCATTGGGGGGAGGTATTGCAGTGGATGTAGCTGCTGCAATTCAGACTACACCTTATATTGCGGTTTATAATTCGCCATTATATGTCAAAGCTCAGGTTATGCCTTATGCCAATATCAATGCGCCAAAAGGCGGTTATATCAGTACGTCAAGTATCGGTACATTTGATAATTTAAACAGTTTGAATGGCAAAGGCAGTTCGACTGAAGGAATCAACTATGTATTTGATAGCTTGATGGATAGCTCATTGGATGAACCAGGTGTGTTATATCCACTACTTGCTGAAAAAGTCAGTTATGACCCCGCTAAAACCAAATTTGTCATTTTTCACCTAAATCCTCAAGCCCGTTTTAGTGATGGGTCACCAGTCACCGCTGAAGATATCAAATTTAGCTTTGATACGATTCAGACCAAAGCCAATCTTGGCTTTCAAATGTATTTATCTGATTTGGCAAAAACGGAAGTGTTGTCCAAGTATCAGGTAAAAATGACCTTTAAATCTGCCCATAATCCTGATATGCCTTATATTTTGGCAAAGATCGCAATTTACTCAAAAGCGGATTGGAAAAATAAAGACTATAGCAAAGTGACTTTGCAACCGATTTTAGGATCTGGTCCTTATTTAATTGAACGAATTGATTCTGGACGTAGTATTACTTATAGACGGAACCCACACTATTGGGCAAAAGACTTGCCTGTAAATCGCGGACGTTATAACTTTGATCGAATCAAATATGTTTATTATCGCAGTCCTGAAGTTGCTTTTGAGGGCTTTAAGTCCGGACAGTATACATTTTACCAAGAGAAAAGCGCGCGCAATTGGGTGACTGCTTATCATTTTCCTGCGGTAAAAGCAGGACTAGTCAAAACTTATACCGCTAAAATTCAAACACCGGCATTAACTCAAAGTTTGGTATTTAATACCCGAAAAACACCTTTTAATGATCTGTATTTTCGACAGGCCTTAACCTATGCTTATGATTTTGAATGGATCAACAAAGCTTTGTTATATGGTCAAAATATTCGACTACAAAGCCATTTTCAAAACAGTGAGCTAGCTGCAACGGGGAAACCCAGTGTTCAAGAACTAGAGATTCTTAAACCTTATCTTAAACAACTTCCAACTTTACAACGAGAAGGTGTTTTAGCAGATTGGCAATATCCTGTTTCTGATGCCAGTGGTTTTAATCGTCAAAACCTGTTGATTGCACGTTCTATTTTATTAAAAGCAGGGTATCGTTTTTACCAAGGTCAATTGCTTGATCAGCAGGGGAAACCTATTCGCATTGAGTTTTTGATTCATCAGGATGGTGCGCAACGAACTTTACTGCCCTATATACGCAATTTAAAAAAACTCGGTATTCAAGCCACGATTCGCCAAGTGGATTTGCCGCAATATACTGAACTTATGCGCCGTTTGGATTTTCAGATGACGCCAATGGACATGCCACAATCTTTGACACCAGGTGCTGAACAGGCTCAAATGTGGGGTTCTAAAGCGGCAGATGAGATAGGCAATTATAACTATGCAGGAATTAAAAATCCTGTGATTGATCAATTGATCCAAAAGATGATTGCTTCCCCAAATCGTGAACAACTGGTATTACATACACGTGTACTCGATCGTGTGTTACGTGCTGGTTATTATCAAATTCTGACCTATGGCAATGATAAAAATTGGTATGCCTATTGGAACATGTATCATCAACCTGTAATTAAACCCAAACTATCACTCGGTTTGGAGTATTGGTGGGCTGATCCGATTGAAACTAAAAAAGTAGAGCAATATTTAAAAAGATAATCGATGAAAAAAATTGTCTAAAAGACAATAGTATGCAAAACATAAGTGACTCAAATTAAGTTGTAGTTAAATTGATTCATCCATCCTCATGAGGACATAAGGAACCTTGTTGCAATGGGCACATATATACTCAAAAGGCTATTACTGATCATTCCAACATTGTTCTTTGTTTTATTGATCAATTTTGTTGTGGTTCAAATTGCACCAGGCGGACCTGTTGAACAGGCGATTCAGCAAGCAGAAAACTTTCAACGAGATAATATCGGCACGGGTGGGATTTCTGCTTCGATTGACCGTCATGAGTATCGTGGTGCGCAAGGTTTGAGCCAAGAAATGGTTGAGCAAATCAAAAAGCAATATGGTTTTGATCAACCCGCGTATCGACGTTTTGGACTGATGCTGAGCAATTATTTGGCTTTTGATTTTGGCAGCAGTTTTTTTAAAGATAAACCTGTTACAGAACTCTTACTCGAAAAAATGCCAGTCACAATGTCTTTGGGTTTATGGAGCACTTTGCTGATTTACTTAATTTCCATTCCTTTGGGTATAAGGAAAGCCAAACAGAATGGTCTTTTTTTTGATCGAGCAACATCATTGCTACTCGCTGTAGGTTATGCCGTTCCTGCTTTTGTCTTTGCGATTTTGTTGATCGTATTTTTTGCTGGTGGTTCTTATTTTCAGTGGTTTCCATTACAGGGTTTTGTATCAGACAACTTTCACAGTTTGAACTTGTTTGAGCAGGTGATTGATTATTTTTGGCACATGGCTTTACCTTTGTTGGCAATGGTGCTGGGTGGTTTTGCCAGTTTAACCTATCTTACAAAATATACATTTATGGAAGAGTTAAATAAGCATTATGTCCTTGCCGCACGTGCCAAAGGTTTGACCGAAAATACAGTACTCTACAAACATGTATTCCGTAATGCCTTATTGGTGATTGTGGCAGGGTTACCCGAAGTGCTTGTGGGGGTGTTTTTTGTAGGTAACTTACTGATCGAAATAATTTTTAATTTAGATGGATTAGGCTTACTGGGTTTTGAAGCTGTACAACAGCGTGATTATCCTGTGATTTTTGGTACTTTATTCTTTTTGACCCTCTTTGGTCTGATTTTAAGATTGATTTGCGATGTGTTGTATCGGGTGATTGACCCTCGGATTGATTTTGAATCAAGAGGTGCGAAATAATGTCACCAATCATGCATGCCCGTTTAGAGAAATTTAAACAAAATCGATTGGGCTTTGGCTGTTTTATTCTATTTATGGCACTGTTTGTGATTTCTATTTCAGCTGAATTTATTGCCAATGATAAGCCAGTATTGGTCAAATACGATCAGCACTATTACATGCCTGTGTTTAAAGCCTATCCAGAAACAACCTTTGGTGGAGTTTTTGAAACTGAAGCTGATTATCGAGATCCTGTTGTTCAACAGCTGATTGATGAAAAAGGCTGGGCGATTTGGCCTATTCTACGCTTCTCCTATCAGACCCCTAATTTAGATTTAGCTGTCCCTGTACCATCGCCACCCACAGCACAAAATTGGTTGGGAACAGATGACCAAGGACGTGATGTTTTGGCCAGAATCCTGTATGGATTACGTTTATCCTTGTTATTTGGTTTTGCCCTTACGTTGTTTGCTGCTTTTCTTGGTGTCGTTGTGGGTGCGATTCAGGGCTATTATGGTGGATGGATTGATTTGATTGGGCAACGAATCCTTGAAGTTTGGGGAGGATTACCCACTTTATTCATGGTGATTATTTTAGTCAGTTTGTTTACGCCAAGTGTGTATTGGCTGTTTTTGATCATGTTGATTTTTGGCTGGACAGAGTTGGTGGGTATTGTGCGAGCGGAGTTCCTTCGTGCGCGTCACTTGGATTATGTGCAAGCAGCGCGTGCATTAGGTGTAAGCGATTTAGTGATTATTTTTAGGCATATTTTGCCGAATGTCATGAGTTCAAGCTTGTCACAATTACCTTTTATGTTGACTGCAAATATTACAGCACTTACGGCGTTGGATTTTCTAGGCTATGGCTTACCACCTGATGCCGCATCTTTGGGAGAGTTACTGCTACAAGGCAAAAATAACCTAGATGCACCGTGGCTTGCACTTTCAGGTTTTTTTACATTGGCGTTGGTTTTGTCATTATTAATTTATATTGGGGAGGCGACACGCGATGCATTCGATCCAAGACGCCAAAAATAATGATGAATCTTTATTATTGTCTGTTAAACATTTGCACATTGAAAATAAACAACAGAAAGTGCTGGTTGAGAATCTGAATTTTGATTTACATGTCGGTGAAACTGTAGCGATTGTCGGGGAGAGTGGGTCCGGGAAATCTATCAGCGGTTTGGCTTTACTGGGATTACTTCCCGATGATTTAAAAGTTTCAGGGCAAGCTGTCTATGATCAACACGACTTATTGGCACTCAATCAAAATGGTATATTAAATATTCGTGGTAAAAAAATTGCCATGATTTTTCAAGAACCGATGACCGCTTTAAATCCATTGCATAAAGTAGAACGGATTGTGGGTGAAACCTTAATTTTAGAAGGGATGTCTAAAGAAAAAGCCAGAAAACGTGTCTATGATTTATTGTGTGATGTCGGGATGGATGATCCTGAGGATAAGTTACAACGTTATCCACATGAACTGTCGGGCGGGCAAAGACAACGTGTTTTAATCGCTTCGGTATTGGCACAAAAACCCGAAATTATTATTGCAGACGAGCCAACCACAGCATTGGATGTTACTTTACAATCCCAAGTCTTAAACTTATTACAATTGCTGATTTTGAATCATAAAATGGCGATGATCCTGATTAGCCATGACTTGAATTTGGTTCGTAAATATTCCAATCAAGTGATCGTGATGAATCAGGGACGAGTTGAAGAAAAGGGTTTAGTACGAGATATTTTTCTAAAACCTAAAACAGCATATACCCAATATTTACTGGATCATAACTTTGGTGAAGCCAATCCAGCACCGAATGACAGTCATTTGGTACTGTCTTTACATCGACTCGGGGTCAAATTTCCAATTCGGAAAGGGCTTTTCAATCGAATCCAAGATTATTTTATTGCGGTTGAGCCTTTAAATTTGCGTTTGAATCGTGCTGAATCCATTGGGATTGTTGGAGAGAGCGGTTCTGGCAAAACATCTTTAGCTTTGGCAATTGCAAGACTGATTGAAAGTACAGGTAATATTGTTTTATTAAATCAAGATATTAATCGCTTGAATCAACGCAAATTAAGACCGCTACGCTGCAATTTTCAGATTGTCTTTCAAGATCCATTAAGCAGTTTAAACCCAAGAATGACGGTCGATCAGATTATTCGAGAGGGCTTGGCACTACAAAATTTAAAAGAATCAGAAATGATTATTCGGATCAATGAAATTTTGAATAAAGTTGAATTACCTGTTGTCGTGAAACAACTTTATCCGCATCAGCTTTCAGGAGGACAACGTCAACGTGTCGCTTTGGCACGTGCAGTGGTCCTGCGACCTAAATTACTGATTCTTGATGAGCCAACATCTGCACTTGACCGAACCACACAGCGTGCAATTGTGAAATTATTGCGTCAATTGCAACAAGACTATCAAATGAGCTATTTATTTATTAGTCATGACTTGCAAGTAGTCAAAGCACTTTGTCAGAAAGTATTGGTGCTGAAAGAGGCGAAGGTTATCGAGTTTCAAGATACCCAAGATTTATTTGACAAGCCGTTGAATAGTTACACAAAAAATTTAATTAAAGCGAGTCAATATTAAGCTGTAATGATTGAGTAATTTTAATCTCTTCAGTCACACTTACAAAATTGACAAATTAAATTGTCAGATTTACGCTTGAACTATGATAAATTTAAAATAGAGTAAAAACTCTAATCATTGAAGAGATTTGACCATGAGCCATCTTGCAGAATCATTAGAAATAAATAAGACCATTTTTAAAAACCGCATTATTAAAGGTGCGATGAGTGAGGCACTGGCAAACCATGCCGGACAACCCAATCAACTGCATTTGGGATTGTATGATGCATGGGGCAAAGGTGGTTTGGGTTGTGCGATCACCGGTAATGTGATGGTTGATTTCCGTGCTAAAAATGAGCCGGGTGTGGTTGTGGTTGAAACCGAGCGAGATCTTGCCAAATTGACTGAATGGGCAAATATCGGAAAAAAACACGGCATGGTGCAATTGATTCAATTGTCACATCCGGGACGTCAGTGTCCAAAAGGGTTAAATAAAGAAACAGTTGCGCCATCTGCCGTACCGTTTAGTCCATTATTGGCAACCACATTTGGGACTCCTCGAGCGCTAAGTGAAGCTGAAATCTTAGATATTATCCAGCGTTTTGCAGAATCAGCGCGGATTTGTGAAAAAGCGGGATTCGAAGGGGTGCAGCTCCACGGCGCACATGGTTATTTGATCAGTCAATTTCTCTCACCGTTGACCAATAAGCGTCAAGATCAGTGGGGCGGTTCGATTGAAAACCGTATGCGTTTCTTATTGGAAATTTATCAAGCAGTTCGTGCCAAAACCTCAGAAAAATTTATTGTATCGGTTAAGTTGAACTCTGCGGACTTTCAACGTGGTGGAATTACTGAAGAAGAAGTGGTGCAAGTATTCAAAGCGATTGATGCAGCTGGTATTGATATTATCGAAATTTCTGGTGGAACTTATGAAGCACCAGCAATGGCGGGAGCAAAGGCTGACAAGCGTAAACAAAGCACTATTGCACGTGAAGCATATTTCCTAGATTTTGCTGAAAAAATCCGTAAAGAGGTTAAATGTCATCTGATGGTGACAGGTGGTTTCCGCACAGCGCAAGGGATGAATGCAGCACTGGAGAGTGGCGCTTGCGAATTTATTGGTATTGCTCGTCCTTTGGCAGTAGAGCCTGATGTGAGTAATCATTTGATCGCAGGTCAAGATGTGCGTTATGCAGTAGAGCAAATCAAAACTGGTATTCCTTTTGTTGATAAAATGGCAATTATGGAAATCCTTTGGTATGCCGCACAATTTAAAGCAATCGGTGAAGGCAAAAAGCCAAATCCAAAACTTTCACCATTAAAAGTTTTCTTGAATTATGCCAAAAATAATGTCAAAGCTGTGATTCAAGGGCGAATAAACTCACGCAAATCAGCTTAAGGTCATCTAAGATTGATCATTAAAGAGACCATTGTGAAATGGTCTTTTTAACGCCTAAACTTTTTTATTCAAAAAATAAAGACTGAATAGTGAATTTTAAAAAAGCTGCCATAATCACGATTATCTGGCAGCCTTTTTTGAGCACTTTTGAATCAATCGCACTGAGATTCAGCTCAAACGGTTAAGTCGTCAAATTCAGTTCAAATTAGTGTGCACAAAAAGCCATATTAAAATATTCAAACAGTTCAGGTGTGTTAAACCACAGTAGGCTAGACAAGAGCAACAATAGAATAATGACACCCCAAACAGCAAATTTTAACCATATATCAGTATCAGTCATCGACAACCGCCTCCTCATTCACGAAGAAATGCACAATAACGCCAAACAGACTTAACGCAATTGAACAACCCCAGATGATGTTGTAGTTACCTGTTATATCATGGTTTAAGCCACCCAACCAGCCACCAAAAAATGAGCCGACTTGATGGGTGAAAAATACAATACCGCTGAGCATGGTTAAATATTTTACACCAAACATATTGGCAACAATGCCATTGGTTAAAGGAACCGTTGAAAGCCAAAGAATGCCCATAATGATGCCGAAAGCGTATACCGTCCAGATGCTCAGTGGCAGCATCAAAAATGCAATGATGGTTACGCCTCGTAAGCCATAGAGACCCATTAACAAATGAGGTTTTGAATATTTATCGCCTAACCAGCCTGCGGCATAGGTTCCTACAATATTAAATAATCCAACCAGTGCAAGAAATACTGTACCTGTTGAAGCATCAAAACCATGATCAATCAGATAGCCTGGAAGATGAATCCCTAAGAACACCACTTGGAAACCACACACCAAGAAACCAAAGGCCAACCACAGAAAAGGTTTATGATGAAATGCAATGTTTAAAATTTGTTTAAAGGTTAAGCTCGGTTTTAGCGCCTGCTTGACTGCATTTGGCGGGGTATACATTGGTGCTTTCAGCATCCATGCCAATGGGATAATCAATACAACCAAGACGGCTGTAATGACTAGTGCTGAAGACCATCCAAAGTTTTTAATCAGTAGGAGAGTGGTAGGCAACATGATAAATTGCCCAAATGAACCTGCCGCACTTGCAATCCCCATAGCCATGCTACGTTTGCTTGGATGAGCAGCACGCCCAACTGCTGAAAGGAGTACCGAAAAAGAAGTTGCAGAGAGAGCTAAGCCAATAATTAAACCGACACTGAGGTCAAGTAAAAGGGCATTTGAACTGACTGACATCAACAACAAGCCAATCGTATAAAGTACACCACCAACTGCAACAACTTTTTTACTGCCGTATTTATCAGCAAGTGCACCTGTAAAGGGTTGAACAGCACCCCAGAGTAAGTTTTGCATGGCAATCGCCAAGCTAAAAACTTGGTGACTCCAGTTAAACTCATGGCTCATCGGGACTAAATAAAGTCCAAAACCATGACGCACACCCAAAGAAAGTGCCAAGATGAAGGCACTTCCAATGAGCATATAAATGAGAGGTTTAGAAAAGCGAGTGTCGTCCTGTAGCGCTGACATAAGTGGTCCATTGAATCATCATATGAGAATTGTAGAGGATTCAATGGGACTTAGCGATAGAATAAAATTTTATCAATCGATAAATTTTAGTGATCAATCTGCTCGGTTTAGGTCAATGATTTTAATTTATTGATTAAATGATTTTTCAATGAAATCATTTTAGTCTCAGAAATTAAAAACGGTAACCTACACCCACATAGGTAATCAGAGGATCGATATCAATTTTAGTCTTAGCAGTAACAAGATCTTTATTGGTATTTGAGTTTGAAATGGTAATTGTGGCATCGCTACTCATAGGAGCATAAGTTACTGAGCCTACGCCAAACCAACGCTCATTAAAGTCATAGGTTGCACCTAATGTTGCCATAGGCGCCCAAGCATCATCTGCTTTGACTTTGACTACAGGATTTGCTGAAGATAGTTTACCATCAAGTGCAGCACCTGCTTGATTATCTAAGACATTTTGAATCATATGACCTGCTGCAATCAAATCATCTTTCACGCCATTATCGACTTTTAAATGGGTGAAATGTGCATACATCACACCGACACCAAGATAAGGTCGAAATTTATTTACACCAGATTTACCAAATTGATAATGTAACTCTGCTGCTGGTAACCATGCAGTTGCCGATGCTGCTTTAGCGTGCTTGGATAAATCGGTAATCGGAATATCTTTCTGTAAGTCAATACTCCCGAGTGGAGTTGAATCTTTGCCTGTCAAAGGGGCATAGATTTGACCTTTACCTTCAATCTCAACTTTAGGTGGAATACCCGCTTTAAACTCTAGAGAAATATTGTCAGTAAAGTAATAATTGCCCATCAAGCCAAAAGTATCAACATCTTTTGCTGTTAAGCCTGTACCTTCAGCAGTCCAACTCGATAAGCCATTGACCGTTGCTGTACCAGTTAAAGCACTGGGAATTGTGTCACCTAAAAGTCCGATTGCACCATATAGAAAAGGATTTGATTCCTTAACAGCTGCATCTAGTACAGCTTTTTTAGAAATATCTCCTACTTTTGATTGGGTTCCTTCAGCAACGGCGGTATTCACTTTGATCGGATTGCCATTGCCTTGTGGCATAGCATGTAACCAGCCTGCTGAGACAGAAAATCGCTTAAATCCATCACCATCTTTCAAACTAAAATAAGGTGAATCCGCATGTGTCAGCATGGGTAAAGTCACACATGTGGTGATCATGCAAAGTAATGATTTCTTCATAGAATTGGACTCCATGTCCGCAATTGATACTAATTTTTATGTATTTTTATTATTAGGATTTTTTGCTGTGTTTGAATGTTGCTTTTGCAAGGTGTTTTTTTAAGTGAATGTTCTTTTTTTAATGTTTTATTTATCATCGGGTTGATAATCTTAGCATCTGTGTAATTGTGTTAACATTGCATTACATTGTAAAAATAGAAGATTTTGACGGTAAAAAATATTTTAAAACAATATCTTATTTATAGTGGAAAATTGCAGTAATAAAAAAAGGTCATATCAATATGACCTTTTCTTAAATGACTCAAGTCAGTTTAGTCAATGACTTATTTATTTCTGAAAGCGAGACAAGTCTTCTTCAGGGCGCGCGGTTAAAACTTCAACACCATTTTTAGTGACTAGCAGTGTATGTTCGTATTGCGCTGAAAGGCTATGATCTTTGGT
The DNA here is from genome assembly GCF_000335555.1 of Acinetobacter sp. WC-743. NCBI lineage: Bacteria > Pseudomonadati > Pseudomonadota > Gammaproteobacteria > Moraxellales > Moraxellaceae > Acinetobacter > Acinetobacter sp. WC-743. The sequence continues at coordinate 99,027 of NZ_AMFQ01000118.1, forward strand.
TACGACAGTCCATTTATCGCCCATTAAACGGGTTTGCCAAACGCCTGCATTGACCATAGGTTCAATGGTAAAGGTCATGCCTTCTTCTAAAACCATACCTGAGTTTGGTTGTCCATAATGTAAAACTTGGGGTTCGTCATGGAATACAGTGCCGATACCATGACCACAATATTCACGGACAACGCTAAAACGCTCTGACTCAACATACTTTTGGATTGCAGCACCAATATCGCCAATTGTAGAGCCTGGTTTAACGGTTGCCATACCACGGTACATTGCTTCTTGAGCAACTTTACATAAACGGTCTGCAATGATTGAAGTTTCTCCACCAACGACATACATCATATTGGTATCGCCGTGGTAACCATCTTTAATCACTGTGACATCAATATTCAGGATATCGCCTTTTTTCAGGATTTTACTTTCAGACGGAATGCCGTGACATACCACGTGGTTCACAGAAGTACAAATCACATGTTGGAAAGCAGGTCGACCGGGTGCAGCGCCATAACCCAAACATGCAGGTATAGCATTTTGTGTATTGACAATATAGTCATGACAAATCGTATCCAACTCCAGTGTACTGACACCTGGTTTGATATGCGGTTTGATCATATCCAAAACTTCTGCAGCCAATCGACCTGCAACACGCATCTTCTCAATTTCATCTGCGGTTTTGATTAATCGACGGGGCGCTTCGTAAGTACTGTTCATGATCTTTAAAAACTTTTGGAAATTTGTATGTGACTATGGTATAAATAGCCGCCCAATTTATCAAATGCTTTCTGTGACTTTCTTTATGAATCGTTTATGGGAATTTTGATAAGGGCAATTTAAAAATCCGCACATATGTCGTCACATTACTCTGGGTGCCTGAAAGGGTGGAGAATGCGGACATATGGAGGCCTAACCCAAACTTTTAAGGTAAAGAAAATGGCAGATTACAACGTAAGCATGCGCGACCTTCTTCAAGCTGGTGCGCACTTTGGTCACCAAACTCGCTTCTGGAACCCAAAAATGCGTCAATACATTTTTGGTGCGCGTAACCGCATTCACATCATCAACCTTGAACACACTGTTCCTGCGTTAAATGATGCTTTGAATTTTGTTAACAATCTAGCAAGCAAAAAGAACAAAGTATTGTTCGTTGGTACAAAACGTGCTGCTTCTAACATCATTCGTGAGCAAGCTCAACGCGCTGGTCAACCTTATGTTGATCACCGTTGGTTGGGTGGTATGTTGACTAACTGGAAAACTCTTCGTCAGTCAATCAACCGTTTGAAAGATCTTCAAACTCAATCACAAGATGGTACTTTTGCTAAACTTACTAAACGTGAAGCATTAGAACGTACTCGTGAAATGGAAAAACTTGAACGCTCTTTAGGCGGTGTTAAGAACATGGGTGGTTTACCTGACGCATTGTTCATCATCGACGTTGATCACGAAGCAATCGCGATTAAAGAAGCTAAAAACCTTGGTATTCCAGTAATCGGTATCGTTGATACAAACTCTAACCCAGATAACGTAGATTTCGTTATTCCTGGTAACGACGATGCGATCCGTGCTGTTACACTTTATGCTTCTGCAATGGCTGATGCGATTATTGCTGGTAAAGAATACGCTCAAACTCAGGCAAATGCTCAAGCTAAAGGCGAAGAAGCTGCGAAAGAAGCTCCTGAGGCTTAATGCGTTTTGACGCAAGCTTGTCATTTTTGTGAATTAAAATGATGACAAATTGAGCGTCGATAAAGCAAAACGGCCCAGAGAAACCTTTGGGCCGTTTTTGTTGAACAGATTCATATTCTACCGTATTTAGGAGAACAACATGACTGCAGTTACTGCGAGCATGGTAAAAGAATTACGTGACCGTACTGGTCTTGCAATGATGGAATGCAAAAAAGCATTAACAGAAGCAGACGGTGACATCGAATTAGCGATTGATAACCTTCGTAAATCAGGTCAAGCAAAAGCAGCTAAAAAAGCTGGTAATATTGCTGCTGATGGTGCAATCACGATTGCTCAAGAAGGTAACAAAGCAATTCTTTTAGAAGTAAACTGTCAAACTGACTTCGTTGCGAAAGACGAAAACTTTGCTGGTTTCTCTGCTAAAGTTGCTGCTGCTGCACTTGCTGCTGGCGTAACTGACGCTGCTCAAATTGCTGAATTGAAACTTGAAGACGGTTCAACTGTTGAAGAAGCTCGTATTGCGCTTGTTCAAAAAATCGGTGAAAACATTCAAGTTCGTCGTGCTGCAATTGTAGAAGGTGAAAACCTTGCAGTTTACAAACACGGTTTAAAAATTGGTGTTGTTGTTTCTTACACAGGTTCTGCTGAAACTGGTAAAGGTATTGCAATGCACGTTGCTGCGTTCAACCCAGTTGCTGTAACTGCTGAAGACGTTTCTGCTGATCTTATCGCTAAAGAGAAAGAAATTGCAGAAGCTAAAGCAATTGAATCTGGTAAACCAGCAAACATCGTTGAAAAAATGGTAACTGGTTCAGTTGAAAAATACTTGAACGAAGTTGTTCTTGAGCGTCAACAATACGTTATCGACAACGACAAAAAAGTTGCTGAAGTATTGAAAGCGACTGCAACAACTGTAGCTCAATTCGTTCGCTTCGAAGTAGGTGAAGGTATTGAGAAAAAAGCTGAAATGAGCTTTGCTGAAGAAGTTGCTGCTGCTCAGGCTGCTGCTAAATAATTTTACTTTTTAAGTATAATTATTGAAAACCCCTCATTTGAGGGGTTTTTTATTGCTGTTGATTTTATAGAAAAATAAATTCAAGAAGAATCAGTAAAATGATTTTATACAAATGATGGGCGTTATTCTTTTATAATCTCTATTATTCATATTGCTTAGACTAAAACTTAATGGCAAACAAAACGCAACTTGGTATTGGTGCTGCAATCGCTGTAATTGTTGCTGCTTATTTTGGTATTGACCTAAACCAACAAAACAAGGCATCAACTGAGCAAGCTCAAGTTAATTCCCAAGATCAAAACAATCGTGCTGCACAATTTGATTCTAAATCAAGTGATCAGCAAAATTTTCAAAACACGCAGTCAAACAATAGTCAAAATCAGCAAGGGTTAACGGTTATTCGTCAAGCTTTTGATGGAAAGTTGAGTAATGTTCAAGTTCAGTCGGAAGGGCGAGTAAAAGCAATATTACGTGACGATAATCAAGGTTCCCGTCATCAAAAATTCATTCTTTCGTTGGATAACGGCTTAACTGTCTTGATCGCACATAATATTGATTTAGCGCCACGAATTAATCATTTACGTAAAGGCGATCGTGTTGAGTTTTTTGGAGAGTATGAATACAGTAATCAAGGTGGTGTGATTCATTGGACACATCATGATCCAAGTCGCCGTCATAAAGATGGTTGGCTAAAGCATGATGGAAAAACCTATCAATAAATAGTGCATTGTTCATTCGGTTCTATAAAATTTAGTTGATTGTTATTCTATTCAGATTTAGACAGCAATTTTGTTCTATACCTTGTTTCTAATCGTGCTATTTTTAAGCCATCAGAAGACGTTTGAATCGAAAACATGCAGGAGTGGGCAAACTATTTCCACCTTAAAGAATTAGGTGGATTAGAGTTGTTAAAAGCACAGTATCACCATAAGCAATTTTCAAAGCATGTGCATGAAGGTTATTGTATTGGTGTGATTGAAGATGGTGCGCAAAGTTTTTATCGAACAGGGCAGTTACATACAGCGCCGAAAGGTGACATTATTTTAGTCAATGCAGATGAAATTCACACAGGTTCATCTGCGGTTGAGTCGGGTTGGAAATACCGAGCAATTTATCCAACACCCGAAATGTTGCTTGATGCAGGGCAAGATTTTTTTAGTGTCAAAAATAGTGTGCCTTGGTTTCCTCATGCTGTTGTTCACGATGTTGGCTTGGCACAGCAGTTTAGCTTACTGTTTGATCTGTTGGAGCAAAAAGAAAATACGTTGCTCAAGGAAAGTCTGTATTTATCAACTTTGGCTCGTTTAATCAGTCGCTATGGTCGAGCAAAGTTAACGCCCGCAGAGCTTCCTGAAGCACAACGTAAAGTTGAAATTGTCAAAGATTTATTGAGTGCTTTTCCTGAGCGTGATTATTCATTGACTGATTTGGCTGCAACTGTAGGATTGAGTCCTTGGCACTTTTTGCGAGAATTTAAAAAGTATACAGGGTTGCCGCCACACAGTTGGTTGGTACAAGTCCGTTTGCATAAAGCACGGCAATTATTAAAACAAGGTTATACGATCGCAATGACAGCACAGAATTGTAGCTTTTCAGATCAAAGCCATTTTAATCGACATTTTAAAAAGGCAATGGGGATAACACCTTCCCAGTATTTAAGCACTTTAAATATTTAGCCTAATTCAATATCTTTTAAACGTCATAAGAAATCCTTAGAACAGCAATAAAGCAGCAATTTCATGCAAGCCACGTCCACTGCTTTTGAAGATACTCATCCTATTCGTGGTTTTGGATTTAATTAATGAGTCATCAATTAGAACCTTGTTCTGCTGACATTCAATCGCAATCCGACTTGAATAAAAAAGCATTTTTACGCGGCGTTGTTGATATTTTGCCTCTATCAATCGCTGTATTGCCTTGGGGGATTCTAGCAGGTTCGATGGCAATCAACGCAGGATTGACCTTTGCTCAGGCTTTTTCGATGTCAGCTGTTGTATTTGCAGGTGCTGCTCAACTGGTGAGTTTGGGTTTGGTTATGGCGGGGGCTTCGGTTTGGACCATTTTTATTACGGTGTTTTTCTTAACCAGTCAACATTTGATTTATGCCTTGAACTTCCGTAAGGATGTAACTCAATTTTCTTTTAGACAGAGACTGGTGATCGGCTTTCTGCTAACCGATGAATTATTTGCAGTAGGAATAGGGGAAAATAAGCAACGAACCTTCGCTTATCTATTTGGCGCTGGCTTATGTTTTTATTTAGCATGGTGTTTATTTAGCTTATTTGGCATCTTGTTGGCAAAGTCGATACCTAATTTAGAAAGTTTACATCTCGATTTTTCGATTGTTGCAGTATTTATTCTCATCATTGTGCCGATGATTAAAACCAAGGCAACCTTGATTGGGGTGATCTTTACCTTAATTTTTGCCTGTATCTTTAAATATTTTCAATTCGAAGGTGGTATTGTATTGTCAGGAATTTTTGGCATGTTGAGTGCGATGTGTGCAGCAAAGTTGACAAAACTTAGAAGCTTAGGAGTTCAACAATGACATGGTTATTGCTACTAAGCTTGGCACTTATCGTATTTCTAAATCGTTATTTCTTTCTCGAACCCAAAGTTGCATTTAAGTTACCGCATTGGATTGAAAATATGTTGCAGTATTCTGCACCTTGTTTACTCACCGCCATTTGTGCACCGATTGTGTTCTTTAATGATCAACAATTGCGAGCTTTACCTTTAGATGCTTATTTTTTAACAGCGATCATATGTATTGTTTTAGCGCTGATTTCTAAAAAAATCTTAGTCAATCTTGGTCTAAGTCTACTGTGTTTCTATGGTTTATTTTACTTATTAAGTTGACTGTATCTGAAGGGAAAAGCTGATATAGAATTTCCCCTCAACGTATTTGCCTTAAAAAGCCAGTTTTTGGCGTGTTTTCCATTTTGGCAGTACTTTACTTAGATATGCATCCATGCACCATACAGGACCAATCAAGAGAAATTGAAGATCTTTAAAAAATGAAGGTTTTTTACCCTCAATTTTATGCCCATAAAACTGTCCAATCCATGCCAAAACAAACACGCCAATATAAAAACCAACGCCAACAGGAAGCAGATAGATCACCCATGCCATAACAGCAATCAATGCGGTCATGGCGACAGCAAGCACAATATCTAAGCGGGTGTAGAAAACCAGTGTAAGCACTAAAAGAAGGGCTGTAAGCAAGGCACTAAAATGTGCAAGGATTCCAATGATGGCAAATAAAATCGCAGGAACACAGACCCAATGGATGGCTTTATTGGTTTTGTTTTGATGACTTTCACTATATTCATCAAACCATTCAGTAATGTTTTTCATTTGGCGCTCCATGCAGATGGTTGGCTTTATTGTTCATCTAGCTTTAATTTTCCTGAAAATAATATAATTCAGAATTGGCTTGAGGTCAAAATCCGACTGACCAAATCAATTCCGATTGTTTTAGTCGACCTATTTTAATGCATGCTTTGATAAAAATTTAAGATATCACGTGCCCAAGTTTGGTGTTGCGGTTTGAGCGTGACTTTGATTTCTTGAAAGTTGGTGATGTCATTACCGTCACTTTCATCGCTATAGTAGGCGATACCATGTGTATGTGCGTTGTGGTTGGGAATCTGATAACTAAAATAAACTTTGTTTTTGTTCACTCTGACGATCTTTAATAGATGATTTTTGTCCTCAATAGCACCAAACTCATTGGCTAGACTGAGTTTTCGAACATTTGGAAAATATAAACTGGCACTGTGCATGGCACAGCCAACACAAGCAGATGAATTGTAAATTGTGATCGCTTCATCTTTTTGAGGACTTGCGAGTACAGCATAAGCGACACCAGAAGGTCCTAAATCTGTACTGATGACCTGCCATGTTTTAGGGATGAGTACGGGACCAATACCAGGTAACAAGATAATTTTGAAATTTTTAGCCTGTGTTGTGGACAATTGATAATTAAATTGACACTTCACAGCTTGGGTTTTGTTGTTGTTACATACGGAATCGTCTTTATAAAAGCCAGTATCGTTAAATGGATTGGGAATGGCAGCAATATACGTGTCGACGAAAACATCATGATTAAGTCTGGTCGCTGGCAGCTTTTCGATGTGGTGTTGTTGATGTGGCGCTTTGTTATTTTTCAACGCTGGAAAAGTGGCTTTGAATATGGAAATATCGCCATAAGCAAAACCACTGAGCAGGAATAAAATCATGATTAAAATTTTTTGCTTGAGCATGACTTATCCTTTTTGATCTTTATTGAGGGCGTTGATAAATCAATCGACCTTCTTTATAGGTCGCTAATATTTTAATGTCTTTGATCTTTTGAGAAGGGACTTTTAAAGGGTCTTGATCTAAAAGTACAAGGTCCGCTAATTTTCCTTGCTCTAAAGTACCTTTATTTTTTTCTTCAAAGTACTGGTATGCAGCCCAATCAGTCACTGATTTTAAAGCAATATAGGGACTGACTTTTTGATCTTCACCTAAAACATCTCCAGAACGGGTCGTTCGATTCACAGTGGCATCAATCACCATCATATTCTTGGGTGGAATAACAGGCGCATCATGATGTTCAGTAAAAATCATATTCTTGCGTAAAGCAGATCCAGTTGGGGAAATTCGGTTAGCGCGTTCTGCGCCAAGCGTTTCATGTTTGTGCCAATCACCCCAATAGTAGGTGTGTAATGAAAAGAATGATGGAATCAGTCCAAGTTTTTTGGCTTGATCTAATTGATCTTCACGCATGGTTTGGGCATGAATAATGACATTACGGCGGTCTGCATATCCATATTGAGTATTTGCTTTTTCAATGGTTGTTAAATATTGATCAATTGCAGCATCTCCATTGGCATGTGCAAGAATTTGCCAGTGATTCTGATAAGCAAGATTAATTGCATCTTGAACTTGTTTGATATCAGGATAAGCAGGATAACCTCGATAATCTTTGCTTTTGCCTTCTGGTGGAACAAGATAAGGCTGAGTGAGCCATGCAGTTTTGCCTTGAGGAGAACCATCTAGGCTGATTTTTACCCCGCCAATTCTAAAATGGTTTTGGTAATTTAGACTGCTGCCATTTTTAAGCATGTAGTCTTTTTCATTCATGATGTCGGGATAAACTACAACATCAATATTTAATTGGTTGATGGCGGCAAAACTTCGCCACAATTCAGCTGTGCCGTGATCAGCACGACCTTCTTGTACAGTGGTATAGCCATTTTTGATGTAAGTATTGAGCGCTGTTTTTGCCATATTTTGCATGATCTCAGGTGGCACTTGACTAAAAGCAGTTGCCATTGCTGAGAAAACGGCAGCTTCTTCAAGTACGCCATTGGGTTCTTGAGAATTTGCTTTACGGCGAATAATCCCTCCAGTTGGATTAGGTGTATTCTGATTGATGTTTAAAACCTCAAGCGCTTTATGATTGACTGAGGCTAAATGACCTGATTGGTGTAAGACAATAATAGGATGGTTGGTCGAAACCAAGTCTAAATCATCAGCGGTTGGGTGGCGTTTTTCATTCAGTTGCGCATCATCATAGCCATTGCCAATAATCCATCCTGAGGTTGCCTTAATAAAATCAGGATTTTTTTGTTGCCACAAGGAAAGTTCATGAATCAGAGAGGGGATATCGGATACATTGCCATCTGGTGTTGGATAGAGGTTGGCAACAGTTTGCTGTAAACCCACACTGTTTAAATGGCTATGTGCATCGATAAACCCGGGGAGTAGAGTATGACGTTTTAAGTTAATTACTTGAGTATTCTTTTGTTTAAGTTTCTGTGCTTGGTTTAAATCACCTGCAAAGACAATTTTTCCATCTTTGACAAACAATGCTTCTACATAATGTGGTGACATCCCCTGCATGGTTAAAATCGAGCCACCATAAAAAAGTGTACTGGCTTGTGGAAGGGTAGTTGTGACAGTTTGAGATTTTGTGGGATCTGATTGAGCGATGTTGGTACAAGCACTGAGCAAGCCAAAACTACTGATGCAGATGATAGGAGCAATAAATCGAACAAGCTGGGATGGGTTAAGTTGCAACATAGTGAATCACCCTAGTTTTTGTATTGTTAGAATTGAATATACGTCGCTACAATTGAATTCAAAATAGCGAATAGAATAAGAATTAAATTAACAAAGATTTCATGCTAAGTATAGAAATGATGTTTACTTTTCACATATTTAAACTGGGCTATTTAGTCACTTTTATGAATGTAAGATTAGAATTGATACAGATTAAACCAGTCTTTTTCTAAAATAAAGGATGCCCAGCAAAGCAAATGCCAAGCCAATAAATGATGGGGCATAACCAAAAGGCGTTGCAAGTAAGCCAACAATAACTGCACCTGCAACAGCACCGCCATAATTAAAAATATTAACTCGAGCAATAATTTCATCTCGTCGATTTTCATCTAAACGACCTGCGGCGGAAAAGGTCAATGGAACCAAGGCACCTACGGCGACACCAGCCAGCGCAAAACCAATGATTACGGTAACGAGTGAATGACTTATTCCAGATAATACACATCCAAATGCTCCGATCAGGATTGTGACTAATGCAACCCATGTGGCTGTTTTAAATCGCAGCAAATAATCAAGACTTAATCGCGTCAGTAAAATTCCAATTTGATAAGCTGCATAACCTAAAGGAGCAATCGTTGCTGAACTTGCTAAAACATCTTTGAGATAAATGGAGCTCCAAGTACTGATTGCGGAGTCGACAGTAAATACAATTAGGATAATTAGCCCAAAAATAAGTAGTTGTTGATATGGGATGGCTGGCTTCTGCTGTGGATTTAATTCTGCACACTGTTTTTGCTGAAATAACCAGTTTCTAGACAAATGCGAGGTGATGCATGCAATCACCACAGCGATGCATAATGCTGTCGTTGCGCCAAGTGGGGTTGAAACAGTGACTGACATCATCAATGCGCCTAGAAAAGCAGCCGCTGTATAGCAAGCAAAGAAACCGCCAAAAACACTTTTCCCAAGTCGTTGTTCCATCATGACGGCTTGCATATTAAGTGCTGCATCTAAGCAGCCTAGTCCAAGCCCATACACTAAGAAGCTCGCAATCATCAGCATCACATTTGGGCTAAATGCAGCAATTGCTATTCCAATGGCTTCAAAAATAAAACCAGTCACAATGGCAAGTCGTGACCCCAGTTTAACCGCTATACGATCGGCTAAAATTGAACCGAGTGCTGCAGCAATACAGACTCCTAGAATGATCATTGCTAACTGGTCTTCAGTTAACTTAAATCGGTCTTTTATCGTGGGGAGAGCAGTCATGACTGTGGCATAACCAAGTCCTTGTGTCGCAAACCCGAGCGCAATCACTTTGTGTGTTTTGCTGAGTATTCGATGATCTACACGGTGGATCTTATGGTTTGCTTCCATGCTGGACTCACTTGCCTAATTTTAGATTTTTGCTTTTTTTGGATATGTTCTCGAACACTTCCTGTGCTCATTGAATTTTAATTTTGATTGGAAATAATTTTAAAGAAAAGGGGAATAATTAAAAAATAAGGGGGCAATTCGGACATGAGTATTTTTAAGTGATAATAAAAAAGCCACTGGAAAGTGGCTTTTGTTAAATGCATGCAGTGATTTACGAGTTTGGACCGTCTACGCGTTCAATATTAACGCGTGCCGTTCCTGAATTTGTAATACCTAAACGCTTCGCAGCGCCATAAGAGAGATCGAGTACACGATTACCATGGAATGGACCACGATCGTTAACTTTAACCACAACACTCTTGCCATTGTCTTTATTGGTTACACGAATAAAGCAGTTTAATGGCAGGCTACGATGAGCTGCTGTGAGATCATTCATATCGAATGTATCACCACTTGCAGTTTTACGACCGTGAAACTGACGACCGTACCAAGATGCAACACCAGTTTGGCTAAATTTGCGAACTGTATTAGAAGCAACTTCATTAAGTTTATCAATTACTGAAGGCTCATCTTCAGGAACTTGAATCTTTGCTGCAATAGTTTGACGACGTACTTGGTCGCCAGAACGTTCAGTAATTGACAAACTGTTTAGGTTTGAAAAATGAGAATTGAAATTTGTTGAATCTTTGCTAATCACACGAGAAGCTAGACTCGAACTATCCGAATCATTATTTAAATATGATGACTGAACCATTTCTGAGTTGACTTGCGTCATACTCAGACCCATGGTCAGGGCCATCACACATTTGAGTGAAGCATGCATCGTTTAACTCCTTGGAACCTCAATTTTAACTTTCTAAGTCGCTGAAAATTAACCATAGAGGTCTGTAAATTCACTTTTGCAACTGCATTTAACGGAAAGGATAATATTCAAGCTGCATTAAAGGTGTCTAGCATTATTTAAGAAACCGTTACAAAAAGGACAAATTCTTACAGGTTTTGATTAAAAAATAACCAATATTGTAACGATTTATTTAAAAAGTATATAATGTGATCAAATTAACAAAAATATTTCTTGACTTATTCTATCTAAAGGAAATTGTAAGTCTTATCGACTTACAATTTCAGTGCCTAAAAGCCATAAAGCGGTGGCATACATGCGGCTTCTATTATATGTGGTAATCACTTGAAAATTAGGATAAGTAATATAATAAATAGGACCATTTGTGTCTTGTAACTGAATAATATTGACCAAGTCTAAATCATCAATTTTAACAATTGGGTTTAATGGAGAAATTCCTAAATTTTTCAGTGAACCATAAGGAACAGGTTGGGTTAAATCTTTGGCAATGATTGCATCAGGATTGTTTCCTGTATATCGCGCTAAAAATGCAATCGGTTGATCGCGTTGCCAACCATGCTGAGCAAGATAGTTCGCAATAGAACCAATTGCATCTACAGCAGAGTTTCGCAAGTCGACATGACCATTGCCATCATAATCCACACCAAACTTAGACACATTACTTGGCATAAATTGCGGATAGCCTACAGCACCTGCATAGGAACCAACAATCGAGTTGGTTGGAACACCATCTTTATATGACCATGCAATAAGGGCACCTAATTCATCCTGAAAATATTGAGCACGGCGAGGATAACCAAAACCCAGTGTAGCAAGTGCATCACGGGTGATAAATGAGCCCTTATTCGACCCATATCCTGTTTCAACCCCTAGAATGCCCAAAATGATCGATTGAGGCACACCAAACTGCTGTTCTGCGCGATTTAGGGTATCTGCATATTGTTGTTTGAAACGCACGCCACGCTGAATAGTGCCTTCGGCTAAGAAGTTAGTCTTATACTGATACCAAGGCTTGCTTTCACCTGGGCGTTCCATGATATTGATGATATTCGGTAAATTGCGTGAACCATTCATTGCCCAATCAATCTGTTCTGCACTTAAGCCGTATGTTTGCATAGTTCTGGCTTTAAAATTATTGTATTCAGGGTTGCTGGCAAAATCATTGGCTTGACAAAAACTGGTCAGTGAAAATGCTGCCGCACAGAAAGTGATATTTTTAACCTTCTGTAAAAGCCCAAAAGTAAGCATAGGTTATATTTCCTAATTATTTATGATAAAAAATTAACGATGCGTATGGATCGACATCACAATGCCAAAAGTGGCCATTAAAGTAATAATTGCCGTGCCACCATAACTCATAAAGGGTAGTGGTACACCGACTACAGGTAAAATACCACTGACCATGCCTGCATTTACAAATACATAAACAAAAAATGACAAAGCAAAAGCACCGGCAACCAAACGTCCAAAATTATGAAAGCATTGTAGACTCATTTGAAAGGTTCTAAAGATGATACAAAAATAGATAGTGATGAGTAGTAGAATACCAATCAAACCAAATTCTTCCGAAAATGCAGCAATAATAAAGTCAGTGTGACCTTCTGGTAAAAAGTGTAAATGTGATTGAGTCCCTTCTAAGTAGCCTTTGCCCATAAATCCGCCTGAGCCAATCGCCGTTTTAGATTGAATGATGTTCCAGCCTGTGCCTAAGGCGTCAGCTTCAGGATTAAATAAGGTGAGAACACGCTGTCGTTGGTAATCATGCAGTAAAAACTCCCAAGCCACTGGAATAACCACAACAGCTGCGCTAACCGCACCTAAAATCATTTTCCATGAAAGCCCACTGAGAAACAGCACAAAAATTCCACTGGCTAAGATCAACAGTGATGTCCCTAGATCAGGCTGTTCAGCGATTAGGATAAAAGGTATACCAATCATCAATAATGACAACACTACATTCTTAAAGCTTGGTGGAAGTGGATTACGTGATAAAAACCAAGCAATCATTAAGGGCATACCAATTTTTAAGAACTCACTGGGTTGTACACTACCGAAGCCTGGGATACCAATCCAACGCTGTGCGCCCATTCGCACTTCACCAAATAGCTTAACTGCAACCAGACAGACCAAACCAAAAAGATAAAAATATGGTGCGAATGCTTGATAAACTTTGGGTGGGACTTGGGCTAAACTGCACATCACTAAGAAACCGATCCCAAAACTCATTGCTTGTTTGGAAACCAACCCCATATCCTGTGCCGATGCGCTATAAAGCACGGTTAAGCCCAGTAATGCATTTAAAATGAGAAATAAACTCAACCAAGGGTCAATATGTAGTCTTTGCCAACGAGAAGGGAGCGTGGCGGTGCTTAAACCATCACGAGGAGAATGCCGTAAAAATTTATATTGAGCGCTTGGTGCCATTGGTCTATTTTGTACAAAAACATGTTTCGCGCATGCTATCACAATCCCCCCCGAAGGCAATGAATATCAATACTTCGCAACAAAATTATGTTTGAATATTTAGAGGGAGTTTTTTATAGATGAAAGATGTTAAAGCTAAAGCTGAATCGCCAATTTACGCTGATATGGTGAGATTAATTCAACAATTTTCTGTACGCTCCAATAGTATATAATTATAACTATGAATAATTATTTGAATTTAAAAAGAAATTATATATTTTAAAACTGACAGATTGAGAGCATGAAAAAAAATGCCCTGAATCAAAAGGGCATTTTTATATTCAAAAAATCAATTAAAATTTATTGATCAATTAAAAAATAAAGTGTCGTAATATTCTGCAACTGCTGTAATTTCATCCTTATTTAAATTTGGAATCAATTTATCAATTGCGATATGTACAGCTTTACCTACAGCTGCTGCACCAATATCTGCTGCTTTACGTTTAATCATTCCTAAATCTAGGGTTTTATTAAAGTCACGCATAAAGTGGTTGGTAGTTGCATCAGCAAACTGTTTAAATTGCTCTGCTAAAACGGCACGATTGACATCGCCATTGGCTTGAACTTCAGCAAAGCTATTTTTTAGGTTAATAACCAAATTAGGATCTAAGTTAACCCCAACCCGATATTGACCTTGCGGATCTTTAAATAGACTACGTTCTGAAAAATCTACAGACTGGCGAACCACATCATTGTCTGCCTTACTTAATAACTGTTTAAGTAATACAGCAACGGTTGATTTGACATAACCCGCGAGTTTTTCCGCAGTGTCTCGCTTGTCGCTTGCAGGGAAACGACGAACAAGTTCAATCAAAAGCGTATCAATAATTTCTTCATTAATGAGTAAGGCTGTTTGATCACGTAAAGGATAGAGTGGTTCGTTAGAGTTTTTTTTCTCGATACCTGTCTGAATATTCTTGAGTAGTTCTTCAGAAGGTACAAAACCAAAAAAAGGCATGTGTTCAACCTCAATGTTTATTGTCGCGCCAATCGAATTGGGCTTGGCATCCATGATTCATCAGATACACGACACGGATTAATATCTAAACCGCCACGGCGTGTATATGTTGCATAAACCATCAGCTTTTCTGGTTTTAAATTTTGCCAAATATCGGCAAAAATTTGTTCCACGCATTGTTCGTGAAAACCATTATGCTGACGATAGGAGATAATATAAGCTAAAATACTACGATAACAAGGTTTTTTACCTTGATAACGGATAAAAACAGTTCCCCAATCAGGTTGACCTGTCACAGGGCAGTTACTTCTTAATAAGTGTGAAAATAGTTGAATTTCAACATTTTTATCTGTGTTTGAAGTGTTTTGATCGAATTCCAAAAGGCTAGCATCTGGATGATTGACCAGACGGTCAGGTTCTTGATCATCAATACAAATACCTGTCGGTTTGGTAATGTCTAAATCATCCACTTGAAACAAGGTTAAAGTGACAGGTGCTTGCGCTGCTTGAGACAAATCTTTTTCAACAGTATCGATAAAAGCTTGACGGGAATCAAACTGAGTAAAGTTCATGCTATTAAAATACAGCTTGAGTGATTTAGATTCGATCAAATTCGGTGATGTTGCTGGGAGTGCAATACGCCCAATCCCAACTTGAGGAATTCCCTTAGCATTTAGCCAAGAAATTTCGAAAACATGCCACCAATCTTGACCTTGATATATGCCTTCAACTTCAGCATATTGTTCACGTGCTTGTGCACGTGATATTGGGAAAAGAATTTCAGGCTGATAGGTAGTCGGGTAATTGGTTTCTTTACCCAATAAAGATTGTTCAACAGACATTATTCACGCATTCCTGAACCACGAGAAAGTAAATAGTAAGCAACACCATAGAGTAAGCCACAGCAAAGTGTCACTATGATTAAAGACAAAGTAACATTGACATCACTATGACCTAAAATTCCAAAACGGAAAGCATTAACCATATATACGATCGGGTTAACTAAAGAGAGATTTTGCCAAAATGGGCTTAAAGCACTGATCGAGTAAAATACTCCACCAAGATAAGTCAGTGGTGTTAATACAAAGGTTGGAATAATTGAAATATCATCGAAAGATTTTGCATATACAGCATTGATAAAACCACCCAAAGAGAACAATAGTGAGGTCACAATCACCGTATATATGGTCACGAAAATATTATGTATATAAAGGTCAGTGAAAAACATACTCATGGCAGTGACAATCGCACCGACAAGCACACCACGACACACCCCGCCAATCACATAACCACATAAAACCATGTGTAATGGAACTGGGCTCATGATAAGCTCTTCAATACTTTTTTGAAATTTGGCACTAAAAAAACTTGAAGAGACGTTGGCATAACTGTTGGTAATTACAGCCATCATAATCAGACCGGGTACGATGAATTGCATGTAGCTAAATCCACCCATTTGACCAATCCGAGAACCAACCAAATTACCAAAGATCACAAAGTACAAACTCATGGTAATGGCAGGTGGTAATAGTGTCTGTGGCCAGATTCGCATAAAGCGGCGAATTTCTTTTAAGACCAGTGTGTAAAGTGCAATTTGCAGTTGATTAAAATTCATTGTGCTGCTCCTTGCAGGTTTTTCTCCACTATTTTAACAAAGAGTTCTTCCAGACGATTCGATTTATTACGCATACTGCGTACACGAATACCTTGAGCTTCTAAAAGTTGGAATAAATCATTTAAAGCGTGTGCTTTGTCCATCGTGACTTCTAGTGTCATTGGATCAATTAAATTAAATTTAACCCCGATGATGTCAACAGTGATGGGCTCGATTGGATACTCCAAATCAAAAATAAATGATTCTTCACTGAGTTGATTTAAAAAGGCTTTCATTGAGGTGTCCTCTTTAATCACACCACGGTCAATAATCGCGATTTGGCGACAAAGCATTTCAGCTTCTTCCAAATAATGTGTGGTTAAAATAATTGAGGTGCCTTTTTCATTCATTTCAGTGAGAAAGTCCCACATTGAACGACGCAGCTCAATGTCTACCCCAGCAGTTGGCTCATCTAAAATTAAAAGTTTCGGTTCATGCATCATGGCACGGGCAATCATTAAGCGGCGTTTCATCCCACCAGATAGCATCCGACCTTGAGTATTACGTTTTTCCCATAATCCAAGTTTTTCTAAGTATTCTTCTGCACGTTTTTGTGCAATTTTTGGAGGAATACCGTAATAACCTGCTTGGGTCACTAAGATGTCAAAGATCTTTTCAAATTGACCAAAGTTAAACTCTTGAGGGACGACACCTAAACATTGTTTGGCATTTGATGGATGGGTATCTAGGTTGTGTCCAAAAATTTCCACGGTTCCTGAAGTTTTACGTGTCAAGGAACTGATAATACCGATTGTTGTAGATTTACCTGCACCATTCGGTCCTAAAAGTGCGTAAAACTCTCCTTCTGGAACAGTTAGATTGATTCCTTTGAGTGCTTGGAATCCATTTCTATAGGTTTTCGATAAATCTCTTAACGTCAAGGCATCAGTCATGAAATTCTCACATGGTTTCTGGAGTGTGTATTGTGAGCGATCTTTTTGAATAAACCAAGTAAGTTAGACGGAATTCTACATTGCAATTATAGAACATTGTTTAAAGCATGATCATCAATGAAAAGAGTTGTTTTATAAATGCTTTACCTCACGGTTTTTTTTGTTATGATGTGCCATCTCAATTTAAGCGCCCATAGCTTAACTGGATAGAGTACAGGTTTCCGAAGCCTGTGGAGTGGGTTCGAGTCCCGCTGGGCGTACCATCTTGCTGTTCCTCCTTGTTCCAATTTGTCTCAAAAACCTTTATATTAAAAGCATTTAGGCATTCTTATTGTCTCAGCTTGTCGCAGTTTGTTCTTCTGTATACCTTCATAATAAGGGTACATTTGGGGGCATGCTGTAAAATCGAATAAAAATGTACCGTAAAATGTTTAGTTTTTTAGCGATCTGCACTGCTCACTTTTTTAAGTATTAGAGTAAAGAGTGGTGCGAAAGTTAATCATGCTGAATTTAATGAAATAAGAAATAGTTTAACTTTTAATCTTTGTAAAAATGGTTTAATCATATAGTATTGATCTGTATTATGATTTTGGGCATGAATAATGAAGAAAATACTTTTAATTATTGTAATCAGCCAATCACTTCTAGCTTGTGCAAGTCTCAGTACACAGCGCTATGAAACACTCAATGATCTAATGCAATCATGGGTTGGTTCGTCAGAAGAAAAACTAATTAAAAAATGGGGATTACCAGATAAAAGCTATACCTTAACAAATGGAGGAAAAATAATTTCTTATGAAACATTTGTTCATCCAGGGCGATATTGTGAAGAAAAATTTATGCTTGAAAAGGGTATCATAGTGAAGTGGGGGCACTCTCGTTGTGATCTGAATTTGAATAATGCCAAGAAAATATCAAAAGACATTCCGATTCCACAACCTACTCTTTGATTATTTAAAATATAGATTCCTTATTTGAAGTAGATCAACAAAGAGGAGGTTCTTTATTTAAAATAACAATTCTGTAATTTTTACTCGAAATCAACTAATATTGATATGTTGAAAGAGTCTTGTATAACAGGATTGTCGTAGAGCGATGAGTCAAAATTTTTGTAAATTGTGTAATAGACCCACAATGACTGAAAAAAAGCATTGTCAATCATGTGATATAGAGAATAAAAGTGGTTTTTTTTCGTTGTCCATGTTTATTTTGTTGATGGTAACTTTTGCTTTTACCGCAACGAAACTATTACAAGCGGAGCCTCAAGATGATGAAGTCGTTTCGATAACGACTAATGTTGATACGACATCTCAGCGTTATTTTTAAGAATATTTGGTCATAAAAAGGCACCCTCCAAATTAGATTAAAAGTGTCCAACTTTCGGATGCGGTTCAATTTAGCGAGTTTTTTATTCAAACTAAGCATCAACAATAAAAAATACTCTATAATTCACTTGATAAAGTTCTAGTTGATTGCTCAAAAGATTATGATGTGCTGTTTTTATGTTCTATGGAGGTTTGTTTCTGCTTCTGACTTGGCATATAGTCTGGTTCGCTAGACATCGCCAGATACAGGAAAGTAAAAAAGATAGACGTTAAAATACCAACAATAACAATGAATTTCCAACCTAATGCTGTTGATTCTAGATCATCAGATGATGGCGTATTTTTCATATAAAACCTCATAGAGGAAAAAAGATAAATGGGTATGCCTTATATCACAAAATTGATCAAAATACTTTCCCAGCATATCAGCAAGGCGCTTTCACTCCATAAAAGCTATAATTTGGTTTTGTTTGTTAAGCATTGTTAAATATCAATTTTATAAAAAATATTTAGAAAATTTAATGTCTTAGATACATAGATAGGATTGTCTAAGACATATACCTCAAACAGAAAAATAATAGATGTTGACTCGAAATTTGAGTTTCGCAATGAATTATTTTAAGATTTAAAATGATTAAAACATCACCGATAAATGATAGACTTTTCACAAAATAATTCACAAACATGGATGCGCCAATCATGATGAAACAGCCTACTTTCGCAAGAGGTCTATTAATTATTTTAAATTAATTTAATGGGTAAATTTTTATATCACTGAAAATATAATAAAATGTTGATGAAAAATAAATTGTTGTTGAAAATAAATTTAGAATATTTGATATAGAACTACACTTTAAAATCAATAAGCTAGCCTTTTAAAATTTTATAATTTAATAAAATCAATTATTTAAACGGTATATTCATAATTAATATCAAAAAACGGAAAAGAATAAGCATTCTGGTCATGATCTTATTGTACGACGAAATATTTTTAGATACTTTATACTTAATAATAAGTGTTTGAAGAATAATTTATCAAAATAGTTTTGTTATTTTGATATGAGGAGGTCAAGGAGTGATCAATATAAATGCCGATACTATTATGATTCCAACAATAAGTGACTTGAAGTCTACAGAAAATAATGATGCTTGCACACAAGCAAGCTCAATATCAGAATGGAAGCAAGAATATTTCCAATTGAGTTCTGGAGTATTTAAAGGGACTACTAAAGAAATACATGTTGGTAATATTCAGATTTTTCAGGAAGCCATGAATCAAATTGTTTACCAAAAATCCACCAGCCAAAAAAATAGCTTTACGATAGCAATTCCTACAAAAATCTGTGGGGAGGGTAATTGGAATGGAAAACTTCTTAATAGAAATAACACACTTCTATATTTAAGACCTAATTATGAGCATTTCTTTAAAACTCCAATTTTTTCAGATCTATATGGAATTACCTTAAATGTTGAGTTGTTAAATAAATATTTTGAAGATAGTGATATTTATTTATCAACTAATATTAAGGAGTTGAATTTGTTAGATAATAATTTTTATTTGGATATTGTTGGTCGAATGATTGGGATATTTAAAGTTATAGAAAAAAATAAAAAAGAAATGAAATACTTAAACTTATATAGTCATCTAGAAAGCGAGGTTTATGATTTATTATTTGATATTTTTAATTATATGCCAAAAATTAGAAATAAATATCCAAGTCAATATGTTGCTTGTTATTTGATTGATTGTACTAAAGAATTTATTTTCTTTAATAAATCAAAGAATCTTAATGTCTCTGATATTTGTAACGAGTTAAAGGTAAGTCGCAGGTCACTACACTATTCATTTAATAAAGTTCTAGGTATTAGTCCAGTGGTTTTTTTACGTTATATAAGACTTAATGGTGCAAAACAGGAAATTATTATTAAGGATGGTAATGTATCAATAAATGATATTGCTTTAAAGTGGGGGTTTGGACATATGGGTATGTTTAGTTATTATTATAAACAACTATTTTCTGAATTACCTTCTCAAACAGTCAAAAGATATTTAATGAAATGAATTATATCAGTATTTAAGGAATGGAATAAGTTTATTTAGCTTAAGGAAATAAAATGAAAAAGTTACAGAATAAGGTGGCATTTATCACGGGTGCATCACAAGGTATGGGTAAATCGCACGCATCAATATATGCGAAATATGGTGCAGATTTAGTGCTTATTGATATTTCTGATACTGTCAAAATTGTTGCTGAAGAATTAAGGCAAAAATATGGCATACGAGTTCTTGCAGTAAAAGGCAATGTTACACAACCAGAAGAAATGAAAAAAATAGCGGATCAAGCTCAAGAATACTTTGGAAAGATTGATATTTTAGTATGTAACGCAGGTGTCTGCCGTTTTGCAAAGTTTCTAGAGTCTACAGATGCTGAACTAGATTTCCATATTGATGTCAATATTAAGGGAGCATGGCATACATCCAGAGCTGTAATTCCACATATGATTCAATCAGGAGGTGGATCTATTGTTGTAATGTCTTCAATCACGGGCGATTTGACATCTGATCCAGGAGAAGTTGCTTATGCTCTTTCAAAGGCTGCACTAATTGGTTTCACTAAATCTTTAGCTGTTGAAATGGCTAAATACCACATTCGTGTAAACGCAATTTGCCCTGGGTTTGTATTAACCCCTATGGCGCAACAAATCGCTGAACAAAGCAATCCAGCTAATCCAGAGCAAGTTTTAACGGATATGGCAGAGGCAATACCATTACAACGTCTAGCAAATCCAGATGAGATAGGCGAGTTATCCGCATTTTTGGCTTCTGAAGAATCTAGTTATATTACAGGAACCCAAATTGTTATTGATGGTGCATGTACGATTACTGAAACTGTTAGTGTTGGTATTTAATGAAAATATTAATGTACCAAGTATAAAATGGGATATTGAGATTAATGTTATTTAATCATTTTGATTAAGGTAAGGAAGCTCTTCTCCACTGTGAGAAATTTGCACTATTTTTTTAGATGCATATTCTAAAGTGCATAGTTTATTTTATATAGAAATAAACTATGCTTAGAGATCATAATATATTTCCAGTTTTATTAATTTAATGAATTTAACATGACTCAATAATAAATTAAGTAGTTATTAAAAGAGAAAAAATATGCTAAATTTGGGAAACTTTATCATATATTTGATTATGGTTGGAGCTGTCGTTGGTGCACTTTCAGCTATTATCAAGCCACATAGTGATCTTGGAAAAGAATTTGTAAATGGTATACATTCCATTGGACCTGTATTTATGGCACAAGCAGGTATCATGGTTTCGATTCCATTTTTATCACAAGGAATTACATATTTTCTTGGTCCTATATTTAATAGCTTAGGTTCTGATTCATCTATAGCAGCTTTATCTATTATAGCAGTAGACATAGGAGGATACCAATTAGCCAATGCTATTGCAGAGACTAAAGAAATGTGGATTACAGCATCTATGGTTGGCTACACCTCTGGTGCGACGATAGTTTATCTCATTCCTGTTGGTTTAATGATGCTTAAGCAAGAAGATCATAAATATTTAGCACTAGGAGCAATGGCTGGATTAATAAGTATCCCTTTCGCTGTAATTTTTGGATTATTTATTATTACGATGTTTAACATACCTATTCGAGAAGTTATTACAACCTCAGGTCCTGCCTTGGTACATTTAAAAGGGAGCTTGTTTGAAATTTTTAAAGCGTTAATACCATTATTCATATTCTGTTTTAGTTTAGCGGCAGGTTTAAAGTTTAAGCCAAATGCAATGGTTGTAGGATTTCTTATTTTTGGCAGAATATTAGATGCTTTTATAAAAATGATTCTAGCTTTATCAATTGTTGAACATTTTACTGGCTTATTTAGTAAAACAATAGGTTGGGGTTTTAGCCCTATGTTTGCAGATTCGAAAGATTTATTTAGAGCAATTGAAGTCGCAGGATATATTGGAATTATGTTAGCAGGCACATTTCCAATATGCTATTTGTTTCAGAAATATTGCCAACCTTTTATGAAAATTGTGGGTAAAATATTTGGGCTCAGTTCTACTGGAGCAGTTGGATTTATTACTGTTTTGGCAAATATTATTGCTACCTATCATCTATTTAAAAATATGAACGCTAGAGATAAAGTAATTTGTGTGGCATTTGGTATTTGTGCACAAGCGACGATTGGTGATCATTTAGCTTTTACTGCGAATTTTCAACCAACGTTAATACTTCCAGTTGTATTGGCAAAGTTGTTCGGTGGCTTCATCGCAATTTTAATTGCAATTAAGTTTTGTGTGAAAATAGCTGAAAATTATGATAATTCTAAAATAACTTAGTGTTTTAAATGTTTGTTGATGATCAAGTTTATTATAAATTTGATCTCTTGCGTTAGTCAAAATTTGAGCAGGAAAGACCTTTGATTTATAAGGTATTGCATAAAGTTCAAATGATTAAAAAAACACTTTCGCAAGAGGTCTATTCTATTCAGGTTTGAGTATTAATTGAAAATCCTGAAAGTTTTAATGATAAGTTTACTAACATTGAGCCTGTAAAAACTTCTGTGTAAATGTCGCTTAAATGAAAGCGTCTAAACGACCTTCAAATTCAATCATAAACCGACTCATAGCAGCACGCCAATCCCGAATTGGCATATTCCACTTTTTTGATGCAGCTTCAATTGCCAAATAGATTACCTTTCTGACCGAGTCATCGGTTGGAAAGAGCTTACGCTTCTTGATTGCCTGCCGAATCACACTATTTAGTGATTCAAACTTGCGGAGCAATACTCCTCAGGTGGTGTAAATCGCTTTACGAATATCTGCTGGATAAGCAAACAAGGTATTTAGGTTCTGCCAGTGCCCGTACCAAGATTTGCTAATCTGCGGGTATTTATCATCCCATGTGCTCGCAAAGACTTCTAATGCCTGCAAGGCAGACTCTTCAGTAACAGCTTGATAAATACGCTTCAAGTCACTGGTGACGGCTTTATAGTCCTTCCAACTCACATATTTCAAACTGTTGCGTACCATGTGGATAATACATAGTTGAATGCGTGTTTGTGGGTAGACGGTAGTAATCGCATCAGGAAAGCCTTTCAAACCATCTACACAGGCAATCAGAATGTCTTGTACACCACGATTCTTTAGTTCTGTTAGAACGGACAGCCAGAATTTGGCACCTTCATTCTCGGCGATCCACATACCCAGCAGTTCTTTGTGACCCTCAAGGTTAACACCCAATGCTAGAAAGACAGCTTTGTTAATAACGCTGTTGTCCTGTCTGACCTTCACCACAATGCAATCAAGGTACACGATGGGGTAAATGTTATCGAGTGGGCGATTCTGCCACTCAATCACTTGCTCTTTAACCGCATCTGTCACCTTGGAAATCAAACTAGGAGATACATCTGCATCGTATAGTTCTTTGAATGTACTGACGATTTCACGGGTGGTCATGCCTTTGGCATACAGCGATAGGATTTGGCTATCCATGCTGGTGATTCTGGTTTGGTGTTTCTTCACCAATTGTGGTTCAAATGTACCATCACGATCACGTGGGGTATTCAGCTCAAACTCACCATCACCCGTGAGTAGTTGCTTCTTACTGTAGCCATTACGTGCATTGCCTTTGGCACTAGGTGGTGACGCTCATGCCCTAAATGCTCGTGAGTTCTGCATTTAGGGCTGTTTCAACGGTAAGTTTCTTTAGAGCTTTACTGAATTCATTCAGGTCAGAATCTGTTTTTAGGTTTTTGGCAAATTCTTTTGCAGTGCCATCAATTGACTGTGATCCATTGTGGATGTCTCCATCTATCCCTATTACAGGGTACTAAGATTTGGACATTTACACAGTTTTATTTACAGGCTCG
>NZ_AMFQ01000119.1:0-213 GCF_000335555.1 Acinetobacter sp. WC-743
TTCTGGACCACCTTTGGCAAAAAGCCCTCCACCAATCGCACCTTGTTGTTGTTGCTCAGCCCACAGTTTATATTCTTCTTCAGTTTTTAAATACATATGATAAACAGATTATCCTACCAATCCACTCGCCTATCTAAAAAGGCATATTTAGAAATCAATTTAGCTTCTTGTTGCAATTTCCCAAAATAATCCAACTTTTCTGCTTCTTCGATA
>NZ_AMFQ01000120.1:0-263 GCF_000335555.1 Acinetobacter sp. WC-743
GTGTTATTGGTGTAAAAGTAAATTTGCCATCCGGTCCTGCTGTTGTTGTCCCGATAACTTTACCTGAACTATCAGTAATATTTACTGTGCTTCCTGCCTCTGCTGTCCCTGTAATTGGACTACCGTCTGTAGGATTAACGATGGGTTGAGCTGGTGCAGTACCATCCACAATGACTTGCGCAGGTGGACTAACATTTCCCGATGCATCTACAGCCGTTACTTTAAGTGCTGTACCATCTGGAATAGGTGTTATTGGTGTAAAA
>NZ_AMFQ01000121.1:0-6065 GCF_000335555.1 Acinetobacter sp. WC-743
CTTGATATGTGCTGAATTAGCAGGAGACTTTCACTTGGGATATGCTAGGCAGCTAACCGATAAAAGTTCTCTGCTATTTGATTTGGCGTTTTAAAATCCAAACTCTTTTGAATTCTTCGCTGATTATAAAATAACACAATGTATTCTGTAATATCTGCTTTAGCTTCATCTCTGGTTTTATAGTTGCAATGATGCACTAATTCATTCTTGAGTATGCCCCAGAAACTTTCAATCGGTGCATTATCGTAACAGTCCCCACGTTTGCTCATTGAACCTTGAAAATCACATTTTTCCAGTATCTTTCGATATTCATGGCTGCAATATTGGCTGCCTCTGTCCGAATGAATAATTAAGCCTTTCGTTGGTTTTTGATTACGAATCGCCATAGTCAGTGCATTGCAAACAAGTTGTGCGGTCATACGCTCATTTAAGCTATAGCCAACCACTTGTTTCGTGTACAGGTCTTTTACTGCTGCCAAGTATAACCAACCTTCAGCAGTCCAAATGTATGTAATATCGCTTGACCATGCAAGATTGGGCTTAGTCATTGAAAACTGTTGCTCTAGTAAATTTGCGTAGATCGCTCGATTATGATCACTCTTCGTAGTTCTTTTGAAACGCTTATGACGCTTACAATACAGCTGGTTGAGCTTTTTTATTTGACGTACAGCATACGTACTGATTTTGATACCTTGCGCTTGTAAATGCTTAGTTAATCGAATATAGCCATAGCTTTGTTTAGTTTCCTCATGAGCTATTTTGACCAAAATTGTCTGTTGATTTCGCTGAACCAATCTTTTATTCATGCCTCGTTTTAGCCAATCATAAAATCGTGACACTGAAACGTGAAGTAATCTAGCCATAAAGCTAATCGGGAATAAATATCTTTGCTGTTTCATATAGGCGTACCTTACTGACTTTCTTTCGCAAAGTACGCTGCTGCCTTTTTTAGAAATTCACGTTCCATTTCAGCTGTTTTGAGCTGTTGTTTGAGCTTTTTATTTTCTTCGAGTAAGGCATTTAGATCAGGTGAATATTGTTTAGTGCCTGCTAAGGTGCCAGTCTTTGCTTTATTATTCCAATTTGAAAGAGTTTGCATTGAAATGCCAAGTTGTCTGGCTGTTTCCGATACATTGCCTTGATTGGCTTCAATCAATTTTATTGCTTCAACTTTAAATTCTGCGGTGTAAGTCTTCTGTTTCTTGCTCATGGTAAACTCCTGATGAGTGTCTATAGTTTACCAAGTTAAAACCTCCTGTTTTCTCAGCACACATCAGGGCTATGCTTCCGTGATTACCCAATTCTTAGGTGATGATACTAAGGGATATGATCACTCAAAAATGAAACAAATTTTTGAGATCTTAGTTAATTCAAAAAACGAGGAAATCCTAAAAAAAATGGGGAGATTCTTCAATCAAAAGTTTTGGTCAAAAAGATATGCTAGAGAGTTTTTTAAAATGTATATACAGTCAAACGCATTAGATCATAACGTTTATAATGTCTTACACTCAATAGAAGGAAACTCTATAGGTATGGCTCAATTTAGTGATCTCATCATTATCATGATTAAAAATATTCTTAAGTTAAAAACTCAAGATTTAATGAGTAATTTAGATACAGATGCTATCACAAGAGTCATTCAGCAATTATATGATCAAGCAGAAAATGATGACGATGATGAAACACTAGGGTATTGTCTTGACATGTGGGATGAACTTTTGGCTAGTAATCACTCATTCATAAGAAATATGACTGAAAAATTGGATCAAGGATTATTAAACTAATTTTTGATATTGAAACTATTTTATCATTTCTTTTAATTTGTTTAAGAGTTTATTTATGTTTGTTATAAAAGATTATAAAAAGCCTTTGACTACTAAAAAATTTCCAATTTTTAGTTTAACTAAAGATAATTGGAATGATTATGGAACTTATAGTCTATTTGATTTAAATTTCCATAAAAGTAATGACAAGTTATTTAATATTGGTCTAATTAAAATTTTACAAAAAAATTCATCCAATACAATAATTCCTGATGATTTTTTAAAATTAGATGACAATTATATTAGTCTAGGTCAAGATATATCATTTTACAAAAATCTACGCGAAATTCTTGGTGAGTCTGATTCAGAGATAGTGTTGGAAGCTTTAAATGATATCTCTTGGCAGTCAAACAAAGCTAAAAATTTTGAACACAAAACAGATTATAGAAATTCTTTACTTAGAGAAAATAGTGCTCATAATGCTTTAAGATTTGGTCGATCTATTATTTTAGATGAAGATTATACTGAAGATTTTTCTTTTAGGTATGTGGTTAATATTGCCGAAGCTAATAGTCCATTTGAAATTTTTGTTGATTTAGATGAGACTGATAAAATTCCAGGGCGAATTGTTGGAATTATTGGACGAAACGCTGTAGGAAAAACCCAGTTAATGAGTGCTCTTGCGCAAGATTTAGTTCAAGTTGGAAGAAAGTCCAAAAAATCTCTAGATAGCCGAGATGAAAGATTTATTGGGGACAGACCTATATTTAATAAAGTGATAACAGTATCTTATAGTGCTTTTGATAAGTTTATTCGTCCTACTAAACCCCAACGAAGTTACAATTACTGTGGTATTAGAAACGAGAGTGGTGAAATATCGATAAAATCATTAACAGAAAAATTTAAAGATAACCTAATTAAAGTTAGGGAGTTAGACAGGGAAAATCAATGGGTTAGTTGCATGATGAAAATTTTAGACAGTAATAATTCATCATTTCAAAGCTTTCTAGAAAAAGAGATAGAGAATACTGATTTTTTAGATAATGATCCTTTATCATTTCTTAGTTCTGGTCAATCGATATTAGCTCATTTTGTTACAGCACTTGTGGCAAAAATACAAATCAATACTTTAATTTTGTTCGATGAACCTGAGACCCATCTGCATCCAAATGCAGTAGCAAGCTTATTCAATGTATTAAATGATTTATTAAGAAAATATAATTCATTTGCAGTCATCGCGACTCATTCACCTATTGTTATACAAGAGATACCTAGTAAACGTGTAATTTTATTAACAAGAGAAAATAATAGTACGATTGCTACAAAAATGGAATTTGAAACTTTTGGTGAAAATATATCAGAGCTTACGAGGCATGTTTTTGATACAGTAAATATTCCTAATTTTTATAAAAAAGTGCTGAAAAACTTATCCCAGAAAAAAAGTTATGACGAAGTTTGTGATCTTTTTGAAAATAATTTAAGTTTTAACGCCAAAGCTTTTCTTATTGCTCAGTATGGTGAAGACAAATGAAAGTATTGAATAAACCATCTGCTTCTATTCCTTATATAGATAGACACAGAGCAATAGTTAGGGCTAAACACAATACCACTAAAGGTGAAATTAATAAAACGAAGCAAAATCTTTTGACTTTGGATAGTGCAGTTGCATCGAGATATACAAATTTTGAATTAGCTATTCAGAATAATCAACTATTTAATTTTATTGAAAATGCTTTCTTAAAGCAAAATAAAGATGATTTGCTAAGTTGCTATAACGGTTATACCAAAAAGGTTGAGGAAATATTTGATTTAATTAAAGATGCTCAAGTTTCTTGTTCTTTAAAAAAATGTCCTTATTGCGGTATAACTATACCTAAAACCCATGATCATTATTTACCAGAATCAAAGTTTCCAGAATTAGCAGTTCATGCCCTAAACTTAATTCCCTGTTGCTTTACTTGTAACCAAACAAAAAATGATAATTGGAAGAACTCTACACACCGTACATTTATTTATTTCTATTCAGATACAATACCTGTTGAAAGATTTATAAATGTACAATTATATTTTTCTACTAATGGAGACTCTATTGGAGCTAAGTTTTCTATAAATAAACCGCCAAATTTTTCTGATGATCATTGGGATATCATTTCTTCTCACTATGACAAACTTAGTCTGATAGATAACTACAACGAGATTGTTAATGATGAGATAACTGAAATATTTCAAATATGTTTAAGTCATATACGTAATGGAGGAGTGAACCTTAATAATTTTATTCTTGGTTTAGTAACACATGAAGAGAGTACATATGGTGGCAATCATTGGAAAGTTATATTGTTGAATGCGTTAGCAGGAAGTATTCGTTTTAAGCAGATGGTTACTGCTGCTGCATAACTCCCTATCTCTGTATGAATAGCCACTAATTTTGTAGACACCGTAAAGTTAGATAATGGACTGCTACCGCTCCCGTAGACAAATTTAGTCTATTCTTAATATTTTTAGTAGGAAATTATGTATTTATAACGAGGTTCATGAACTAAATATTTTACAAGTTATCACTTTAGTGCTCTAAGCAATTAAATTTGTTATTTATTAAATAAAAATTTAATTATGAACTAGATTTTAGGTAAACATAAGTTAAATAAGATACCAAAGGCTGTGGCTACACAACGCTATTGTTGCCACAGATCGTCAACGTGAATCCTGATAATTTTAATTCACGTTTACTTACTTAAAGTTGTTAAATAATTTTTGATCATACCATTTACCAAATTGAAAACTACTCTCGGGAAGCTGTTTAATCAATTCCTCACACTCATTAAACATTTTTTTCATTTCATTTTTAACATCAATATTAAATGATTCAAGGTCTTCTAGTTCTGTTCCCCTATGAATTACATCAATTAAGCTTTTTGAATATTTGTTCTCTTTTAATAGGTTAATCATATATGGAGCATATAAAAAGTACTCAGCTTCATGAAATAGTTATATAATCATTTTTTAAAGAATGTAGAATTCCAAGATTCACCAGTAAAATTAACTTTTGTAAATCAGTTTTTCCGTGATCCTAGACACTATCGTGGACAGTACTTCCCTCTAAATTCTTAAAATATTTCTGCTCAAAAGCTTCAGGGCTTAACCAACCATTTGCAGAATGCCTTCTGATTCGATTGTAGTAAACTTCAATATATTCAAACAAGACCGAATTTGCCTCTTTTCTTGTAGAAAATACACTGTCATGTACCACATGCCCTTTCAATGTATGGAAAAAACTTTCTGTTACTGCGTTATCCCAACAATTTCCCCTACGTGACATACTTTGTATTGCCTTATTTGTCAGTAATACAGCTCTGAAATCGCGACTGCAATATTGACTGCCTTGATCCGAATGAATCATCAAGCCTGTTGGATAACCCTGACGTGCAAGTGCATAGTTAAACGCATCACATACCAATTGACGATCTATTCGTGTACTTGTCTGCCAACCGACGATACGTCGGCTAAATAGATCTAGCATCACGCATAAATATAACCAGCCTTCCTTCGTTCGAATATACGTAATATCAGTCGTCCAGACCTTATTTGGCTCAGTTACAGTGAACTGTTGATCTAACAAATTTGGTGCTGTTGGCAAACGATGATTTGAATCAGTCGTATGCCTATATTTACGGGCAATTTTACTGTGTAATCCTAGTTTTTTAAGCATTCGACCTATTGTGCGCTCACTCATGCTGTAACCTAGGTCATGCATATCATGAACGAGGGATGGTGCACCTAAACGAGCGTGGTGCTGCCAATACACCGCTTGTAAATCATCATACTGCTTTGCTATACGTACCTGACGTTTTCTCCATGCATAGAACCCCGAAGTACTGACACCTAATTGTTTGCACAGTACAGTGACTTTAACCTTTTCCATTGCAAAGTCTTTGATTACCGTGTACTTCTCTTGCCTTGATCGGTGAGGAAATACACATGCACTTTTTTTAGTATGTCATTTGCCTCTTTGAGTTGTTTGACTTCTTTTTCTAGATCTAATATTCGCTGTTGCTCAGGTGTTAACTGACGTTTGCTTGATCCTTCTGGATTAGCAGTACGAATCCATTTATCAAGTGTCGAGTAACCAACACCAAGCTTTACCGCAATTGATGCTAATGATTCATGTGAGTTCGCAAGTGCATAATCAATTGCTTGCTGTTTAAATTCTGGACTAAAGCGTTTAGCCATGTGTACATCTCCAAAGTTAACGTTACATTATCTTCAGAGGGACAGTGTGTCCATTACTTTGGCTAGGATCAT
>NZ_AMFQ01000122.1:0-578 GCF_000335555.1 Acinetobacter sp. WC-743
AATGGCTTGGTGCAAAACAAAAACTATAATGATGTGGGCTTACTCAGTTCACAAATCATTCGACATGAACAAGAAACACTCGATCAGTTACAACAACCCCAATTACAACAAGCAAAACATCAAGCAGAACGATATTACCACTATGATAACAACTACCTCCTGACTCAGGTGGATGACAGCCGATTAGGTAAATTAAGCTATCAATACGACCCAATTGGACGCTTAATTAAAGCACAAAACCCGTATCGTTCTGAAAGTTTTAGTTTTGATCCTGCGGGGAACTTAATCGACCCGATTGCGACACAAACATCACAAGTCAAAAATAACCTGATCACCCAATATCAAGGCAAGCACTACAAATATGATGCGCAAGGCAATGTGATTGAAACCACGCAATCAGGTCAGACCTTAAAACTGACTTGGGATAACCTCAATCGACTGATACAAAGCGATCACAATGGTCAAATTACAAGCTATGGTTATGATGTATTTGGTCGTCGATTATTTAAGAAAAATACCACTGAGGATAGTCTAACCTTATTTGGTTGGGATGGTGACTTGATGATCTGGGAGTCATA